>CALBHK010000137.1 GCA_937894565.1 uncultured Chlamydiae bacterium | reverse complement strand
CCAGAAATTTATTTTGAATCAGAACATGAAATAATCTTCTCTATAGGACGAGGAATGATCAAGTGCGATCTTCAGAAAGGGAAAATTCAGGTTCTTAAAATAACAAATCCTATAAGTCTTCGATTTAAATCTTTATCATTAACTATCGACTATAAAATCAGCCATACAGAAATTGTCATCTCAAACTCCACATTAAATAAGATCCATATTGACGGTGATCTATGGAAAATGATCAACCATGAGGATTCGATTTACATTTTTTCAGAATCCATTAACAAGCCCATTTGTATTCACATCATAAAAACAAATGGAGAACTAATAAATATGTATGAGAATAAAACCTTAGGCTACTGGATAGATTTAGAGTGTGATGAATTGAACAAGAGCAAATACTGCCCTTTGATCTCTTTAAGAAAAACTAAGTTAACGATAGCAAATTCGGATTCAAAAGCCATATTTTTTATCCACGGAGGACCACATCAGAAAGCTGGTAATCTTTGGGATCCTCTTCACCATGCCTTTCTCAAACAAAATTACGTTGTTTATATCCCTCAATATTCTGGTACGGTTGGATTTGAAAAAAGCAAAAATTTTCAACCACCTCTCTATGGAATCGAAGATTTAGAGGATCTCAAGCAACACTATACAACTATTAAACTTCGTCATGAAAGAGTGATTGTCGTCGGTCATTCATATGGGGCATTTCTAGCTCTTAAACTATTTATCGAATTCATCCCTGACATATTGGTGGGAATCAATGGCGTTTATGATTTGCATACCATTTCAGAGTTGAACCCGAAAACTTATTCTCATCTTAATCAAGATGAGAAGACTCATAGATCCTCAAAACTGAATCAAACGAACTTTATTGAAAAAAATGAGTGGCACCATATTCAATTCTTAAAAGACCCCCTAATCAGTAAGGAAGCTCTATCAAAATCTCTAAGTAGAGTGGGAGCCAGGCCAACAATCCACTATTTGGATTTTCATGGACACGGCTCTTTCAATGAATTTCAATCAAAAAAAATTGTGGATGTGATAGTATCTATTGAAAATCAGTTCTATAACAAACTGTACCTACGAGAAACGTCATGACTTCGTATATCATTGAAGTTCAAAACCTGTGCCACAGCTACCGCACCTATCGGAAAGATTCCGGATTTTTTAATGCTTTAAAAGATCTATTCAAAAGAGAAATCATCTATAAACACGCTATCACCGATACCTCATTTCATATTTCTTCCGGTGAGATTGTGGGGCTACTTGGAGCTAATGGTGCCGGAAAGACAACATTGTTGAAAATTTTATCCGGATTGATTCATCCTTCTTCAGGATCTGTCAAGGTGATGAGTAAAACTCCTCATCAAAAAGAACACTCTTTTCTAAAGCAAATTGGCATGGTGATGGGACAAAAGAGCCAACTGCTTTGGGATATCCCCGCTCTAGACAGCCTTCATATTATCCGAGAGCTCTATGAAATACCTGCTTCCCTCTTCCAATCAAGACTTGATCACTTTACAAATCTTCTTGCGATTGGCGATCTCTTGCAGATACCTGTACGCAATCTTTCTTTAGGTGAAAGAATGAAATTTGAATTAATAGCGGCTTTGATTCACAATCCTAAATTACTTTTTCTAGATGAACCTACAATAGGGTTAGATATTGTAAGCCAACGAGCAATCAGACAATTTCTCCTCGTCATCAATCAGACTCAAGGGACTACAATTATTATCACCAGCCACTACATGCGTGACATTGAGATTCTAGCCAAAAGATTACTCATCATCGAAAAGGGATCTATCTTATATGACGGAGCACCTGCTCAGATCATGAAAAAGTTCGAGCTCAATAAAAAAATTTATTTTTCATCAGCAATAGAAAAATTTCAACTATCTATCCCTTTTGAAAAAAGTGCACAAGAGGAGTATGTCGTTTCATGTCATCCTCAGGATCTGCAAAAAATTGTTTCTGAAATTGTTACTAAAGTTCCGATTATTAGTATAAGAACAGAAGAAAATTCTCTTGAGGACGCTATTTTCGCTATTTTTGATCGGAAAAAATCATGAACATCAAACCTTATATCATGATTTTCAAAGCTCATCTCTCAAAAGAAATGTCCTATCGGTTTAATTTTGTCTTCAGCTATTTATTGCAAATCACCCGGCTGTTGATCGCTCTATCCGTGTGGTCGCTGATTTTTTCCGAACATAGAAGCATTCACCACTACTCATGGCACACCATTGCTTGGTATTATGGATTCAGCTCCATCTTTTTAATATTATGTTATCCATCACACATGTTTGAGCTGCAACCTCTCATCCGCAAAGGGGCTTTGAGCGCATTAATCATCAAACCGCTTAATATCGAGGGTCATATTTTTGCCAAATTTGCCGCTACTAAACTTCCTGCTTTTTTGATCTTGTCGGTTCTGATATTTTCAGTTTTCTTTTTTCTTGGCATCACATTTCATGCCTCTTTGTCTTTACCCACACTCTTCCTTATATCGATAAGCTTCTTTTTAACATTCTTCTTTGGACTGTTTATGAGTGTTTTGGCATTTTGGCTCATAGAGATGTGGCCATTAAAACGCATTTTTCAGGGGTGTATGGCTTTATTAGGAGGGGGAATAGCCCCGTTAGATCTACTTCCGGAGTCCTTGCTAGCTGTCGCTTTATGGACCCCTTTTCCTTATCTAGGGTATTTTAACGTTAAAGCTATTCAAGGAACATTACCGGAAGGCGAATTACTCCAGCACTGTATCATCGCTCTGGGATGGACAGCACTGTTCTCTTTGTTATTTAAAATTTTATGGAAGGTAGGATTACAACGTTATGAAGCTGTCAATCTTTAAACCTATGATCCGCTTTCTACGGCTTCATTGTCTATATTTAAAAATCAGTCTTAAGTGCCTGGCAGTCTATAGAATGTCTGCGCTACTTACTGTCTTGTTTTCTATTGTTTTTCTTATCGCCGAAATATTAACCGTAAATGTTTATTATCAGTTCGGTGATAAGCTTGGCGACTGGGATAAAAATTCATTCTATATTTTGCTTGGATCTTTCAACATCATAGTCTGTTTGTATACCTATTTGTTTGAGATCGCTCATGATGAGTTTGTTGGTAAAATCCGCTTTGGAGAACTCGATTGCGACCTTATCCGCCCTATAGATGCTCAACTCTTCTCTTCTCTTCAGCGTGTTGATTATCCAAGTTTATTGAATCTTCCCATCCCTATATGGATTGTCTATCAGGGAGTTTCCGGTCTAAACCTTGTCCTTGGTATTTGGGATCTATTTCTATACGCAATCACCTTGGGAGTTGGCGTCTTTATTGTTTATTTGATCAATCAATTTTCTGTGAATTTTTCATTCTGGTTTACAGATGCAAGCAGTTTGCTTTCAGCATCGGATCAGGTTGTTCAACTTGGATCTAAGCCCCTTCAGGTATACCCGAAACTCGTTCAACTAGGATTCTCTTATCTTATTCCTGTCATCTTAAGTACTAATTTATCCGTCGCTGCTTTGCAGGGAAATCTAACCCTCGACAACCTCTTTATTCTTTTCTTGGCGACATTTTTTTTCTTTTTGATTATACGATTGCAATGGACTTTAGGATTGAGGAAATACTCAAGTGCAAGCTCGTAAAATAATTCACCACCAGATACGGTCAAAATAGAGGGAGCCAACAAAACTAACTCTCTCTTTATTTTAAAAGCTGCTCCCCTGACCTTAAGGAAGGGGGGCAGCTGAACATCTTATAAGACTCTCTTATGATTCTCATAAGAGTCTCATAAAAATCTCCCGTCCATATTTTCCCTGTGAATTTCTGCATCGAGGTACGGTAATTCCTGCATCAAGGTACGGTAAATCCTGCATCGAGGTACGGTAAAATAGCCAATTTTCTGCATCGAGGTACGGTAATTTCTGCATCGAGGTACGGTAAAATTTATTTTTAATTAAAATTTTTATTGAGCATAAATACATACTTTTTTTGGCCGGCTGAGCCATCTGTAATTGTGACATCCAAAATTATCCCAAGATTCCTCACCGCTTTAATTGCGCCATCTACTCTTTGGTGAATTATTTTTTTTCTGTGACTTTTGACATAGTTTTCTAATTTAAGGATATAAGGCAGACGATCAGCGTTTATCTCGCACTTGTAGCGTTTATTGCTCATTTCACGAATCATATAATCCCTAAGAGCATTAATACTTTCTGTAACATGAAGATGCCCTCCACTGGCTATCATCGTTCTTTGATTAATGTCAGTTGGGTATTCTACATATTTTGAGCTAATTTGATCAGTAAGCAGTGGGTTTAAAGCTATTACCAATTCCCCCTTTCTTTCCCTCACCAAACTATCTCCATTGTTAAGACTTTGAACTTCTGCATCAGTCATATCTTCAATATAACTGACAATGTGAATAAGGCTTGCAAACTCCTCAATTCTATCCGTTCTATTTTCTTTTGTTTTTCCGCTTTGAATTGTCCTTTTCCTGTCATATATAATTAAAAACTTCTTTTCACTAAGTCTATAGATAATATTTTTTATATTGTTTATTTCCTTTCCAGAATACTCATCTTCCCCGATGTACTCTTTATATAGCTCTGTGGGCTTTAATCGTAACTGAACAGCTTTAGCCTCTTGATTACAGCCTCCATAAAGAATCATCTGATTTTTTTCATTTCCACTGTAAAACAAATCTGAATCTATATCTTTATTTTCGCTTTTTTCGTGTAGCAGTTTATAAATAGCGTTTATTAACTTATCTTCGGAAGGAGTCAGCCTAATCCCGATTGTTTTAATTTCTATTTTTGATTCCTCGATTTCAGTAACCATTTGAGGAGATAGACTATCAAATAAAGTTCGTTGGTTGTCTTTTGGATACGTATATTCAAGCTTCTTGTCTATAAAATGACCACCTACTCGATTTTTCTGTCTTTTCTTTGGTTTTCTAACTTCTTCCAGAAAAATCGCTTCACTTGATTCAATGTTATTTTGTTGAATTTCCACCACACACCATTTATTTTCTAAACATATTGCTACAGAGTTGTCTGGATTGTGAAATTTTCCTTATCCCCTCCAAATTCACTTTCTGAAATACGTTTTTATGAAAATGGAATTCGAGGAGAATTGAAAATTTTTGCATTCCATCCCGTGCTTTTGGGACTTCTAACTTACAAATAGCTATGCCATATTTCGCAAGAAAATTTTTAATAACCATTCCTTCCTTATCATTAGTGGCGCACTCAATATCTTCTTCTATTTTAAGTGTTGGCAAATTATTTTTTTCCCAAATAGCACTTAGCGATTTTGGTTTTAGTTGAGACAAAAGCATGACAACATCTGGAGTATAAGTTCCTCTTGCAGACCCCATAACATCTGATAGATCGCCTCCCCATAATTCATCCTTTCCCGATGGTTTACGGGCTTCAGAGATCACAATCACAGGGTCATCACTCATTGCATCTCTAATCTTCTTCATCTCCCCTATTCGCCACTTATCAGATTCATTTTCGCTAAAGAACCTAACATCTGTGCTTATTGGCCAGACTTGCAAATAATCAATAATGACAATGGCTCTAGAACATTTTGATTTTTTCTTTAGAGCCTGTACAAAGTTTATGACAGTTTTAACATCTAAGTGGGGGCATGCACTTAGATCAAGAATTTGTAAACGATTTCCAAAGCTTTTAAGAATATTTTCCGCTTCATTTATCCCATTTATTTCTTCGATTTTAAAAAATACCTGGCGATCACTATTTTGCTGTTGTGATTGGCTTCCAAAAACAAAAGTACGAAAATCAAGACCAGACAAGTTTAATATCATACGTCTGAAAATCTGCTCTTCAGACATCTCTAAAGAGATATAAACTAAGCACGCGTCTTTTTCTGTAGACAGGACTTCTATTGCTGTTTGAACTGTTAAAGCGGTTTTACCAACGTTTGGGGCGGCAGCTAACAATACCAGGCCACGAAGTCCGAGGAAATTTTCATTAAACTCTTCTATTGTCTTAACTCGTAATCCAATATATTTTTGTCCTCTATGCTTCGTGAGAAACTCATCCTCTTTTTTTAATCTCTCCTCTGTGGTGATTAAAGGGATTTTTCTATCCTGTCGGCTTTCTAGCGATTTAAGCTTTGAACCAACTTCTTCGATTAAATGAGCAGAACTCTTACGTCCTTCTAAAACGGCTTTTTCCGTTTCTTTGCTGATATGCAATATTTCACGTGAGACAGACTTGTTTTTAACTTCATCAATATATTCTTCCATATATGCAGAGGTTCCAACGTACTGCACAAGCGATACTATATATTGAGCACCACCCACATCATTTAATGCATCGTGAGCTTTTAAATCTTCACAGATTAAATGAATGTCAGCACCCTTTCCATTTTTATGAGATTTTTTCAGGGCCCGAAATATGATTTTATGTTCTGAAAAATAAAAATCAGATTCAATAAGTGACTCCACTGCTTTTTGAAGGTGATCTGCATTTGTAAGCATACACCCTAAAACCATCATTTCACTTCCTTTAGAATTTGGAGCAATGATTATCGAATTTTGCATATAAAGCCCTCCCCTACTCTGAGTCAAGTGTAGCGTTCTTAATATACTTTTGAAAAGCATCAAGATCGATCAGATATCTTCCTCCGATCTTTTTGACGCATTGAACAGCTACTGGACGTCTTGCTGTTATCCAGTGCTGCCATTGTGGTAAACGTGGCCAATCATTTGTCCGACAGTAAGTCCTAAGCGATATGAGATTTTTGAGTTGTTGCATAATGCCTCCTAACAACTGAGTCAAGAGGGAACATAACACTCTTCGCGAATTCTACGCAATAGTTTATCGCAAATAAAAACAAAAAAAATATTAGATATTGGTGATGAGCATCTTAGGAGAGAAAGAATCTCCGAGTCCTACTCTTGAACCGGCTTCCTTGAGGTTTCTAAATATGGTAGAAGGATGTAAAGGGGCATCTTGCCTACCAATAAAAACTCTTCCAGAAGTGCGATTCTTAATCAAATTCTTAATATCAGCAAAAACGTGTTGAGGGTACTGCACAAGTTGAGAACGGTAATTAATCAGAGCTTTTTTAAAATTAACATCTGTTATCTCCAAACTCAAGACCTCCTCAAGCGTTCGTGTTCCTCCAAAATAAAGCAATTTGGCAACTAATTGGCTTCTCTCATCCAGACAGTTTAATAATTTAATAAAAATTTCATAAGAAACAATCCGTCCTTCACGTTTCCATTGATCCGGGTCTTTAATCGATTTGATGTAATTGTGAGTAATTTGTGATAACCAATTAATAAAAGAGATATAGGTTGATACCAGAAGCTCTCTTAGCTCCAAAGACTTACTTCTTTGCATCCTAATATTTTCAATAGGCTCATAATGATCTAACTTTGAGAATTCAAAAATACTTGGTGATGATCCATCCTCGTGAATTGGCAGAACCTTCATTCTAAATATCTCATCACAATAACCAACAGCAACAGGATCAAGAGATTTTACTCGAATTATCCAAGCCCCAAACGCAAAAGCAAGGGAGCTTTTTGTAAATACAAAAAGCGCTTTATCTACCTCTCCCTCAAACTTTCTCTGAGCAACTAGAAACTCTTCGCCTGCTTCAGATAGACAACCAATAACATCCCCCCCAAAAGCTGCTCCAAATTGAAAACTTGAGCTATCCAAGTCCGTCTTCTTATTGGAAGGGATGTTTGATTTAGGCTTGGGCATATTCTCCGAAAATTTCATTATTTAACCTATCAAGCGCTCTTGCTGTGGATGATGTTGATAGATGACTGTATCTTTTTACCATAGATAAGCTTTTATGTCCTAGTATAGCGGAAATTTCCAATGTAGAAACTCCACTCATACCAAGATGTGAACCAGCTGTGTGTCTAAGTGTATGGAAAACCACGTCTTTTAAGCCAGCTTCGGCAACAGCTCGTTCCCAAGCTGTTCGAATATCTGCGGGCTTCTTTCCATCGGCACTTGGAAATACATACTCGCTTAATATAAAACGTTTATTTTTTTCTTTTTTGAGGCATTCCAGAATATGATGACTGAGGTAAACCGTTCGGTTCTCTCCGTTTTTTGTATCGCGAAAAGTAGCCGTAGAACGTTTGAAGCAGACATCTTCCCATTTAAGAGAGCAGATTTCTCCTTTTCTAGCTCCTGTAGTAAGAGCAAAGAGAGTGATTGGATACAAATGAGGACTCCTACTTTTGCGACAGATTTCTAGAAGTCTAGCGATCTCTTCCTTATCTAAATAGCGCTCGCGGGCTCTATTTTCCTTCGGACGTATGATTTTTTGCACGGGATTTTCTTTTACCCAGTTCCATTCTTTCTGACAAGTCGTGTAAGCAGAGCTAAAAGCAGCAAGGAATCGATTCGTTGTGGATGGAGTACGCAACTTGCCTCTTCGAGTGGTTTCACTCATTAGTTGATCTCGTAAATTTGCTATCATTGCGGGTGTGATATGACAGAGAAAATATTTTTCTAAATGTGATTTCCACCATAAAAGCTGCATCTTTTGCTTAACATAGCTTTTTGGCTTCTTTGGTAGTTCTTTTTCGATATAACGATCGATAAATTCACCAAAAGTTCTTTCTTTATCTTCTTCGCGTCCATAGTAACGGCCAGCTCTTATTTCAGCTTCCATACGTTGCGCCCATTTGGTTGCTTCGCTTCTTGTTCCAAAAGTTGCCGAAATATCCGGTGATCCAGCCTGACGTACTCGGGCTCTATATGTTAGCTTCCCGTTAAGATGCTTTCTCTTCTCGATGTATGCCATAATCCTCCATTTTATTGTCGCACTGACCCTGAATTGGCCCAGTGGATTTGACTCAATGGTTAGGAGGTTATGTATCGTATCGTAAGTAACTCATACTAAAAATGCTCGGAGCCGGACTCGAACCGGCACAGTATTGCTACCGAGGGATTTTAAGTCCCTTGTGTCTACCTATTCCACCATCCGAGCGAAAAGGATAACAAGAAGTTATCCTTTTTTGTTTTATCTGTCAATCTATTCAGAGGCGTTTTTTTTTAAAAAAACAACTCCTTATTCTTTATCCTTATGCGGCTCCTCATGCCCAAAATCCCACAAGGACTCCTGCTCATGATAGGCCTCCACCGGAAATTCCGGCGCAGGTTCAGACACATGCTGCTCTTGATCGTGTATATCTTGTGGGCCTTGATCTTGCGGATCTTGCTCTTGCGGATCTTGGTTTTGATGACTTTGCTCTGGATAGAAAGCTTCTTTAAAGGAATCGCTCTCACGATAGCGCGCAATTGTATCTCGAATGAGCGTCGAAGGTGCAGGGAAGAGTCTGGACACCTTCTCTTTTGTCTGCGCTTCCACTTCAGGAGATTTAAACCCAGGCATTGGCAGATCTAGCGCCTCTTCCGGCCCCTCATGAGGAGCGTTAGAATCTTCAATTGAAGAATCTGAACGGGTGCGGCGTCTTGACTTACGTCTTCTCTCACGTTTTTTATCCTGTTTGGGATCAGAAGACTCTCTTTCTTCAATGGTTTCTTCTTTCCCTACTGGTTTATTCACTTTTAAGGTTTCTTTTGTCGTGCCGATCTTAATCGATTTCGCAGTTCCCACATGCTTAAGAACCACACGCGTTTCACGCACTTCTAAAATCTCATAATCAGAAATAGGCAGTAAGAAACATTTTGGTTTTTCCAATGAACGCAAAAAGGTCGCACTTCCAAAAGTTACAATTTCTACTGCTTCTACAAAGTATTCTTCTTGCGAATTTCCCTTGCTGCTTCTCACAACAAGTTTAAACCCTTCGCGAGGGGTGATGATCGTCTCTAAGACGGGTTGACGAGTAAAATCCATGGATCCTCATTTAATATATGTTTTATATTTTGAGGAAACAGGTTAAAAAATATCACACGCTCTTTAAGCAGACTCCCGCATGGATAGATAATGAAGTAAATCCACTATTCTGGCCGAATAGCCTATTTCATTATCATACCAAGCGACAAGTTTAAAAAAAGACTTGTTTAAAGCTATGCTTGCCCCATGATCATAAATGCAAGAATGAGTATTTCCTATAAAATCAGAGGAGACAACCTCCTCTTCCGTATAATCTAAAATACCTTTCAATTCTGCCTGAGATGCCCTGCGTATCACGTCTTTAATCTCATCCAGTGAAGTCGGTTTATGAGTACGTACTGTTAAATCGACAACAGAAACATCTGATACAGGGACACGAAAAGCCATTCCAGTCAGCTTGCCTTTTAATTCTGGGATACAAAGCCCTACCGCTTTTGCTGCACCCGTTGTAGCGGGGATAATATTTTGACCTGCTCCTCGGCCTCCTCTAAAATCCTTATCGGATGGCCCATCTACCGTGGGCTGGGAGGCGGTAACTGCATGCACAGTTGTCATTAAAGCTTCTTCTATTCCAAAGTTATCCAATACAACTTTCGCTAGCGGCGCTAGACAATTAGTTGTACAGGAAGCATTGGAGATTACAAAATCACTCTTTGGGTTATATTTTTGATGGTTCACACCGAATACAAAAGTAGGCATATCATCTTTTGCCGGAGCGCTTACGATCACTCGTTTAGCCCCTGCGCGAAGATGTGCACCTGCACTTTCTATCTCTCTAAAAATTCCCGATGACTCAACGACATAATCCACTTTTAATTCTTTCCAAGGTAAATTTTCTGGTTTTTTCTCTGAGAAGACACTAATACGCGCTTGATTCACAATCAAAGCATCCTTCTCTATCTCAATAGATCCTTTAAATTTTCCGTGCGTCGAATCAAATTTAAGTAAATAAGCTAAGTTATCTACACTCACTAAGTCGTTAATAGCCACAATTTGAATAGCGGCATGTTGCTGGGCTAACCGGAACACCAAACGTCCGATCCTTCCAAACCCATTAATTGCAACCCTCACTGACATGCACCCTCAATTGTTTAAGGTTAGTGGCTATCAAATGGATCATAGCGAATTTAGATTCAAAAGTAAATAGACTTCTTGCATAACCTGCTTTGACTGAAAAAATGAATTATTTTTGACTAGATGCCAAAAAGAATCATTTTAGCAGTCAAATGGGTTTATTCAAGAGGTCTATACAACATAAAAAAGAAACGAGTCAAGCTGTATCCGCTCCTCTCGTTTCTTTCTAAGATTTTCTTTTTTGCTTACTCAGATAAGTATTCAATGATGCAAGTTTCAGCATTATCACCGACTCGTCGTGTATCACAACGCACAATCCGTGTATAACCACCTTCACGGCTTTCAAAACGCTTACCTAACTCATCAAACAAAATGCTAATAACACGTCTATCATCATTATGATAAACATCATTTCCAGCCTTTACACGACGCGCCTTTTGCGCAGTAAGTGGATTGAAACGCACCATTAAATCGCCAATAGCTTTACGGCGAGTAGAAAGAGTGTTACGTTTTGCTAAAGTCACCATGCGATCTGCATAGCGACGTAAAGCTTTTGCTTTGGCCACAGTTGTTGTGATCCTTCCATTTACAATTAGCGCTTTAAGTAGATTAGCCATCAAACAGCGGCGATGTCCGCTATCACGCCCTAATTTACTCTGTTTATGTTTACAGTGTCTCATTTTCTATTCCTATATATTTTTTTTAACTAGCAGATCTTTCTTCGCGCAGCTTCTTCACCTGCTCTTTGACATCGCCCTTAATTCCATACTTGGTCAAATCCATTCCCAGATGAAGTTCCATCATCGTTAAGACTTCTTTAATTTCTGTTAGGGATTTTTTACCAAAATTCCTAAATTCAAGAAGACGTCGTTCAGGGATAGAAACCAATTCTGCTATGGTATCAATATTAGCAGACTGAAGGCAGTTAGCAGAGCGAACAGAAAGTTCAATCTCGTCAATTCTAAGAAGCAGTTTATCTAAAATTTCATCGAATGAGCCGTCTCTTCCATCTCCCCCATCATTAAACAAAAGCGCATCAGAATGCACATGCTTAAATTCTTCATAGTGGTGAGCCGCAATCTGGGCAGCAAAGCTTAAAGCTTCTGCAGGAGTTAAACGTCCATCTGTTGTAATTTCAAGAACTAATCGATCATAATCAGTGTCTTGTCCCACACGTGTGTTTTCTACATAGTAATTAACTAAACGCACAGGAGAAAAAGCAGAATCAACTATAATTTCATTGATATCTCTTTCTGGAATATGATGCCTTTCTGAGGGCACATATCCACGACCAATCATCACCTTCAAATCAATGTGTTTTTTCAAAGGCTTAGTGACTGTGAAAAGAACCAGTTCAGGGTTGACAATTTCAAAAGACCCATCTTTAAAAAATTCTCCAAGCGTGACAAAGTACTGCCCGTTTCCTTTTTCGATATCTTTTTTACTAATATCAAGATCGGTACTTAAAATGCGATAATCATGCGCACCATCTTTTTCAATAGGTAATTTACGAAAAAGAGCACTTTTGAAATTGAGGATGATATTTGTCATATCCTCAATGATACCTTCAATCGCTGCAAATTCATGAGCCACACCTTCAATGTGAACTGAAATAATTGCAGGCGCTTCTAAGGCAAAAAGCATCACGCGTCGTAACGAATTTCCAAGTGTATGTCCAAAACCACGCTCTAGGGGCTCTGCAATGAATCTTCCAAAAGTCGGCGTCAACTGCTTGCTATCGACTTTGATCTTGGATGGCTTTTCGTGGGAACCATATTTTACTGCCATGTCTTCTCCTGATTCTAAATCTTAAAGTTTATACGTTTAAACGCGTCTACGTTTTGGCGGGCGGCAGCCATTGTGCTGTACTGGAGTCACATCTTCAATTGTGAAAATGTTTAAGCCAGCTGCTTGTAGTCCGCGGACTGCAGATTCACGGCCGGCACCGGGTCCCTTAATTCTAACATCTACTTCTGACATTCCTTCTTGAAAAGCCAAATTCCCTGCATCCTGACCTACTACGGTTCCCGCATAGGCAGAAGATTTTTTAGAACCCTTATAACCCACTTTACCCGCAGAGGACCATGCAATCACTTTACCTGCCGGATTAGTAATCGTCACAATTGTGTTATTAAACGTAGCTCTTATGGTAGCAATGCCATGACTAACCGCAAGATGCGATTTTTTTCTGGGTTTTGCAACTTTTTTAGTTTGTGGTGTTTGCTTAGCCAACGGTAAGTTCTCCTATAATTCAGTTGTTATTATTTTTTCTTCCCTGCAACGGTCTTACGACGACCCTTCCTTGTTCGAGAGTTTGTTCTTGTACGCTGTCCTCGAACTGGAAGACCCAATCGGTGTCTTAACCCGCGGTAGGAATGAATCGCAACCAAGCGTTTAATATTGTTTTGAATTTGACGACGCAGATCACCTTCTACAATGATTTCATTTTGAAGCATTGTATTGATACGAGCAATATCATCTTGAGTGAGTTCGCGTGCTCTCATACTCGGATTAAGTCCAAGTTTTTCACAAATTTCTTGAGCGCGGTAGTTACCGATGCCGAATATATAAGTGAGGCTGATCACCAATCTCTTGTTTTCTGGAATGTCGATACCAATAACTCTTGGCATTTAGTTCTCCTTCTAAATCTTTTATAAATTCTAGCAAAAACGTTTTTAGTTAGCTAGGTCAAAACTTAATATTTTCTTGTTATTTTGAACGCTCTCTTCCTTTTCTCATAAAACCGCTATAGCGCTTTGAGATCAGGTGCGATTCAATTTGCTTCATTGTATCTAAAACAACCCCTACCAAAATAAGAAGAGCTGTTCCTCCAAAAAAGTAGCTAATTGTTCTAGGAATACTTAAAAGTGTTCCAATCATATCGGGAAGAATGGCAATGAGGGCTAAAAATACCGCTCCAATTAGAGTCAGTCTATTCATTGTACCTTCCAAATAGTCTTGCGTAGGCTTCCCTTGTCTAATCCCTGGAATAAATGCTCCATTTTTCTTCATATCAGAGGCAATTTGGTCTGGTCTAAATTGCATAGCAGTCCAAAAGTAAGAGAAGAAAAGAATGAGGGCAATATAGAAGGGATAATAAAAGAGCCCTCCTTGAGAAATAGAGTTGGAAATAGACTCCAGCCATGTACCGCTGCCTATAAATTGTCCAAGCGTTGCAGGAAACATAAGCAGTGAAGAGGCAAAAATCACAGGAATAACCCCTGCATAATTGACCTTAAGAGGTAAATAGGAGGTTCCTCCTTGGCTTTCTTTGCGTCCAATGATACGGCGAGCGTGCTGTAGAGGAATACGTCTCTGGCCTTGAATGACCTGAATCGTCCCAATAGTGACACAGGCAAATATCGCTAGAATGATACCGATGGTTGCAAAATTCATTGTACCGGCTTCCTGTGAAAGCAAATTAAGTTGCTGCATGATAAATCCCATAGCAGAAGGCAATTGAGAAAGAATGTTCAGAGTAATGATCATGCTCATGCCATTCCCAATCCCTTTTTCTGTAATCTGCTCCCCTATCCACATCAAAAACAATGTTCCTGTTGTCATAGTCACAATCATCAAAATGTAAAAAAGAAGAGGAAAACCAAAAAGTTGATACTGAATTAAAGCCCCAGAGATAATACCAGGACGTGCTGCATTCATGCCTAAAGCATATCTTGCAAACATTGCCGATTGAACAAAACTTAATGCTAAAGTCAAATACCTGGAATAGCGGGTTAATTTACGCTTGCCAACGGTTTGATTATCGCGAATTTCTCTCTGCAATCCCGGCATCAAAGCTAAAAGCAGCTGCATAATAATGGATGCAGATATATAAGGAACAACACCCAAAGCAATCACAGTCATTTGACTAAAAGCGCCCCCTGTAAAGGCATTCACCATTTGAAATAGATTTTGCGAGCCCCCAGTCGCGCTCTTAAAAAAACTCATTGCAATGTCGCTATCAATACCCGGTACAGGAATGAAAGCGCCAATTCTGCAAATAAACAGCATCAGCAAAGTAAATAAAATTCTTTGCTTTAACTCTTGGTGATTCCAGATGCGCTGAAGACTCTCAAACATGCTTTACCTCTTAATCGATGATTGTCAGATGACCCTTAGACTGAAGAATTTTTTCACGTGCTGTGTTAGAAACAGAATGGACCTCAAAGGTTAATGATTTTGTAAGATCGCCATCTCCTAAAATTTTAATTCCATTAGAGCGTCCACTAGCAAAACCATGTTGCTTCAATGTTTCCATGTTTACAACTTCTCCAGCTTGATAAGCAGTTTCAATCTGATAAAGATTAACAGTATCTATATGATGTTGGAAGGGTGCTCTTGAAAATCCTCTTGTAGGAATTTTCATATAAAGACGTACCTGACCGCCTTCATAACCCCAACGTCTTCTAGCACCTCTACGAGAGCCCTGCCCCTTTTCACCTCTTCCGGATGTCTTGCCTAAACAAGAACCATAGCCGCGTCCCTTTCTTTTACGCGCTATACGTGTACGCGATACATCTTTTAGATTGGATAAAATTTCGCTCATGCTTTGCCTCGCATCTTTTGAATCTGTTCTTTAGATTTCAGTTTTTTTAAAGCACCCAAGGTCGCTCTTAAATTATTAAAAGGATTTTTTCCTCCAAGGCATTTAGCTACGACATCATGCACACCTGCCAATTCTAAAATCGCACGTGTCTGAGCACCGGCAATAACACCAGTTCCCTCTTTAGCTGGTTTTAACATGACATGCGCACCATCCCAACTTAAAGAAATTTCATGAGGTATTGTAGTGCCTTCCATTGTAATTTTAAAAACATTTTTACGTGCACTATCGCCTGCTTTTTTTATCGCATCAGTCAGTTCATTGGCTTTTGCAAAACCAAATCCAATTTCTCCTTTCCCATTACCCACGATTACCAGAGCTGAAAAGCTGAACTTTCTTCCTCCAGTCACTACCTTGGAGCAGCGATTGACGTGAAGTACCTTTTCTTCGAACTCTTCTTTAGTTTCATGTTTAGCCATTTTATTTCTTTTACTCCCAGTTATCCCTTTTACTCCAAGCTTAAATTGTCACGTATTCTCTTGCTGCATCAGCAAGAATTTGAAGAATGCCATGGTATTTATGAGAACCACGATCAAAAATCACTCGCTCAATTTTTTGATCTTTAGCCTTTGCTCCAATGACTTCACCTAATTTTTTTGCAGATTCTTTATTTTTTTTACCCAGATTTTGATCGCGCATCTGTGCATCATGAGTAGAAGCACTCGCTAGAGTACGTCCAGCTTCATCATCAATAATCTGAACGTGAATGTGCTTATTTGTTTTAACAACACATAATCTTGGTTTAAGTGCTGTTCCTCGTAAATGTTTACGCACCCGCATTGCTCTTTTCTTCTTAAGAATGGGTGTACGTGTCTGTTCCTTAATCATGCCAATTACCTTAGTTTAGGTTTATCTTTTATTTGCTAGATGCTTTACCCGCTTTACGTCTGATATACTCACCTTTATAACGAATCCCCTTACCCTGATAAGGCTCTGGAGGGCGCATGCTACGTATTTCGGCGGCAAATTGTCCTACAGCTTGCTTATCAATGCCAGAGACAACAATAGTTGTATTTTTTTCAACAACAACAGAAAGACCTTTAGGAATCGGAAGTTCTGTCGGATGAGAAAAGCCAATGCTTAAATCGAGAATAGCTCCCTTTGTGGTAGCACGGTATCCTACCCCTACCATTTCAAGAATTTTCTCAAAACCTTTACTAACACCCATTACAATATTATCGATTAAAGTGCGGTAGAGGCCATGGTATTGATTATTTTTAACATTACCTTCTTTTAATTTTACAACAACGGCATGTGGCTCGACATGTACTTCAACTGCATCATTAAAATCTAATGAGAGAGTCCCTTTAGGACCTTTAATTGTAATTTTATTTCCATCCAATTTTGCCTCAACGCCTTTGGGCAATACGACTGGTTGTTTTCCCTTTCTAGACATATTTTCTAGTTCCCCTTTCTTACCAAACTTGACAGAGAGCTTCTCCGCCTACCTGATTTTTTTTCGCATTTGATCCTGTCATAACGCCTTTAGGCGTTGAAAGGATAGTCACTCCCAGTCTACCAAAAAATGGACGCAGCTCTTCATATCCCATGTATACTCTTCGGCCTGGTTTGGAAAGTCTGCGGAGTCCATTGATAACCGGATGGCGATCAGCATCATATTTAAGATAAATTACCAAAACCTTTTGGTTTTCTACTTCTTTGACTTCATATCTAAAAATAAGTCCTTCTGATTTTAGAATTTCACAAATAGACTGCTTCATTTTACTCCAGCGGACTTCAGTGAATCGGTGCTCTGCCTTAAGGGCATTGCGAATTCTTGTCAGAAGATCTGCGATTGGATCACTTATTGTCATTGTTTTCCTCTTTAATTAGTTAACCACCACAGTCATTCCTTTAAATGGAATTCCCAGCAGGCGTAGTAGTTCAATTGTTTCTTCATCATTTTTTGCAGTGGTCACAAAAGTAATATTCATTCCCTGAACACGCTTGACTTCATCTAGAGGAAGTTCAGCAAAAATTTGCTGATCGGTAATTCCTAAAGTGTAAGCACCGCGGCTATCTCCTTTTGCGTTAAACCCTCTAAAGTCGCGAATACGCGGCATATACCAGTGGAGCAATCTTTCTAAGAAGTCCCACATTTTCTCTGCACGTAAAGTCACTTTAACTCCAATTGGAGTGCCTTCTCTTAACTTAAAGTTAGAAATGGACTTACGCGCTTTACACACTATAGGGTGTTGACCGGAAAGTAGAGCCATCTCTTTAACACAGTCTGCGAGAACATTTTTATCTTTTGCTGCTTCAGCACATCCCATATTGATGACAATTTTCACCAATTTTGGAATCATCATTGGATTTGGATACTCAAATTTAGATTTAAGTTCCCCTTTTATCTTACTTTTATATGCTTCTTTTAGTCTAGACATTTTTTACACTCTTTCGTTTTACACTCTTTCTTTTTTTAAGATGCGTTATTTTTAACGGACCTATACACTGTCTCGCTATTCTTCGATTTAGCTACATAAACTCGCTCTCCATTGGCATTGACTCTGCTTTTTAATTTAACAGGTTCGCCGTTGACAAGCAGTTTGACGTTGGAAACGTGTATCGGCTTTTCAAATGTATCAATGCCGCCCTTTGGCCTTTGTTGACTGGGTTTCACATGGCGTTTGCACATGTTAATCCCCTCAACAAGTACCATATCCAAATCTACAGCAAGGATCTTTCCCTGTTGCCCTTTGCAGTTACCGGCAATGACAATAACTGTATCGCCTTTTCGAATCTTTTTGGAACTATTTTTCGTTCTTAGTTCATCTTTCAAGTCTAATGTCTTCATGATTGATCCTTGCTCTTTAACTACTTTTACACAACCTCAGGGGCTAGTGAACAGATTTTTGTAAAACCTTTTTCTCTCAGCTCTCTGGCTACTGGTCCAAAAATACGCGTGCCTTTTGGATTTCCTTTTTCATCAATAACAACCCCAGCGTTTGTGTCAAAACGAATTTCTGAACCGTCAGCACGTCTGATCGATTTGCGTTGACGCACAATCACAACTCTAACTACTTCACCCTTTTTAACAGATCCATCTGGCGCAGATTCCTTAACAGAGCAGACGATAATATCGCCCACTTGAGCGTAACGTCTCTTGGAACCCCCAAGGACTTTAAAACACTTCACTCGTTTTGCGCCTGTGTTATCGGCGACATCTAATTCAGTCTCTTGTTGAATCATAGCTTAATTTCCATGTTTGATTTAACTTTAATTGCTTACAACCGTCCAGCGCTTTAATTTTGAAATAGGACGACACTCCATAATTGTGACGCTATCGCCTTCTTTCAACTCTTTTTCTTCGTTGTGTGCATAATACTTTTTAGAACGCTTCACAACTTTATTATAAAGAGGGTGCTGCATTTTAACTTCTACTTTCACTACAACTGTTTTATTCATTTTGTTAGAGATAACAGTGCCAGTTTTAGTTCTGCGGCTCTTTCTTACCTCTTGAACATCTTTTGAATTATCTTCTTTTATCGTCATACCCGTCCTCTATTTAGCTTTTATTAGCAAGTTCTGCTTCTTTAAGGATCGTTAAAGTACGAGCAATGTCTTTTCTTGCTGCACCGACCCGATGAATCTGGCGTTCTTTGCTTAAACTGTTTTTTTGGCTTAAGTTGTAAAGCTCTTTACGCTGTGCAACTAAAGCGGCTTCTAACTCATTTATGGACAGGTCGCGTAATTCTTTGGTCTTTTTCATAATCCCCTTACACCTGTTCAGTTCGTTCAACGAACCGTGTTTTAATTCCTAATTTTGCGGCTGCACGTCTTAAAGCATTTTGTGCTTCATCTTTTGTCACGTTAGCCAACTCGAAGAGTATTCTTCCTGGACGAATCACACAGACCCACTCGTCAACGTTTCCCTTACCTTTACCCATACGGACCTCTAAAGGCTTACTTGTAACTGGCTTGTCAGGGAATACTTTAATCCAGACCTTTCCCTTACGGCCAAGATAACGGTTGATGGAAACCCGCGCTGCTTCTAGCTGTCTTGCAGTGACCCATCCACGCATGAGTGACTGGATACCAAATTCGCCGAATTCGACAAAATTGCCTCCTTTACTCAAGCCTGCAAACTGACCTTTTTGCTTTTTACGATGTTTGGTGCGTTTTGGCTGCAACATGGTGGCTACTTCTCCTCTCTCGCAAGGTTATTTTCATTCTTATAAATCCAGACTTTCACGCCGATTGTTCCATAAGTAGTTTCAGCTCTAGCTGTTGAATAATCGATATCTGCTCTTATTGTATGTAAAGGTACACTCCCCTCTTTATACCATTCTGTACGAGCGATATCAGCACCTCCCAAACGGCCTGAACACTGAACTTTTATTCCTAAAGCACCAGCTGATCGTGCATCTTGCATGGCTTTTTTCATAGCCCTACGGAAAGAAATACGACGTTCTAACTGACCTGCAATAGCAACAGCGGTAATGCGAGCATCCGTTTCCGGACGTTTTACCTCTTCCACTTCCACCCATACTTCTTTCTTAGTCAGATTAGTAAGATCTTTTTTCAGTTTGTCAGCCTCGGTTCCCTTTTTGCCAATCACTTGACCTGGGCGTGCTGTGACGATAATAACTTTGATTTTCCCACTCATTCTCTCGATGCGAATACAAGAGAGTCCATTTTTAATTGGCAGATCGTTGATAAAATCGCGAATGTCTTTATCTTCTTTTACATAATTACCGTAATCATTTTTATTCGCGAAGTACTTTGAACTCCAGCGTTTCGTACGGATGAGGCGAAATCCTGTCGGATTAGTCTTTTGTCCCATGAGCTCTCCTTATTCCTCTACGCTAATAGTGATGTGGCTTGTTCGCTTCACAATTGGATGCGAGCCACCTTTATTTTTTGGCTTTGAGCGTTTAAATGAAGGACCATTATCGATACGCACTTCGGTAACGATAAGATCTTCACGCCGAGCGTCATGCTGTGATTCTGCATTGGCAATTGCACTTTCAAGCGTCTTCAGGATTAACTTTCCTGCTTTCAGTTGAGAATAGCGCAATTGTTGTGCAGCATCATCGACAGTTAGGCCTCTGATGAGATCGGCGGCCAATCTTGCCTTGCGCGGTCTAACACGCACAAATTTACTTTTAGCAGTTGCTTTAGTCATTTATTCTACCCTTTAGTTGATACATGGCCTTTAAACTTTCTTGTGGGAGAGAACTCACCTAATTTGTGACCAACCATGTTATCTGTCACAAAGACGTCGATGTGCTCTTTTCCATTGTGAACAGCAAAGGTATGATTAACCATTTCAGGTGTGATCATTGAACCACGCGCCCATGTTTTAATGGTCTTTGCTTCCTTAGCTTGATTCATTTTTTCCACTTTTTTCTTCAAGTGGTGCGGCACATACGGCCCTTTTTTTAATGATCTGCCCATATCTGATTACTTCCTTCTCTGAACAAGATGTTTGTTCGACTTTTTATGCGAACGAGTGCGTTTGCCTTTTGTAGGAACGCCCCAAGGAGTTTTAGGTATTCCTCCGGAGTTCTTACCCTCTCCTCCCCCGTGCGGGTGGTCAACTGGGTTCATCGCTGTTCCTCGAACAGTCGGACGAATTCCTAACCAACGCATTCTACCCGCTTTACCATAAGAGGTTAGACTATGCTCGGGCTTCGAAACAGATCCGAGCGTCGCATAACATTCTTCACTCACAGTACGCATTTCACTTGATGGCATACGAATTGTCGCTTTGCCGTCGCTGCGAGCCATTAACTGAGCTGAAGTTCCGGCTGATCGTACCATCGATCCACCTTTCCCCATTACAGTCTCAATGTTATGAATCACCGAACCCAAAGGCATATCTTTCATCCTCATGCAGCAGCCTACGTTGTAAGGAGGCTTTGCACTTGTCTGTACAGTATCTCCAACTTCCAAACCATTAGGAGCTAAAATATAACGCTTTTCACCATCTACATAATGAAGCAACGCAATATAAGCTGTACGATTTGGATCATACTCGATAGAGGCAACTTTTGCTGGAATATCAATTTTATCACGTTTAAAATCGACGATACGATATTTACGTTTATGTCCTCCACCTCGATGACGACAAGTAATGTGCCCCATGTTATTGCGGCCATTTGTCTTTGTCTTCACCAAGAGAAGATTTTTCTGTGGCTTAGTACGCTTGTTAGTAATCGGATTGCGTTTTGTCAGCTTTTTATTCTTTGGAAGAAGGAGCTGGCGCGTTCCAGGCGTACGTGGTTTAAATTTTTTCAACATATGCGTTCACTCCTCTTATATCTCATCAAGTTGGTCAGTGTTGCGCAAAGTCACAATAGCCTTTTTAAAAGCGCTCTTTCTTCCTTTTGTACGGAAACGAGTGCTTCGAGTTGGCTTGCTCTTTACCTGAATCGTGTTGACTTTAACAACTTTAACAGCTTTATCACTATAAATTTGTTCAATTGCTTTTGCTATTTCTATCTTTGTCGCTTTTGGATGCACAATAAAGACATATTTTGGCTCATCGCAACGCTGAAGCGAACGAGGACCTTTTGCTTTATGCAATCCCTGAAGTACCAAAGCTTTTTCTGTTATGTGTCTTCTATAGACAACAGTATGTGGATCTTTTTGTGTCATTGCTTACTCCCTAGCTCAACCATTCAATGATTTCTTCTAATGCGGCCGGTGTCATGACAATTGTTTTAGCAAGAGCGACATCTTGACCACTAATATTACGAGCCAGTTTGAATTCCACTTTAGGAATATTACGCAAACTGAGTCTGAAGTTCTCATGTTGAGGCGTATGAACACTGAATGACTTCCCATCTACTTCAGAGTAATTACCTTCTCCCAAAAAGAGAACTCTTCCTTTAACTCCCACTTTACTCAAAAAATGAGAAATGATTTTTGTTTTAGGCGCTTCAACTGATGTCTCATCAATAAGAATCACAGAATTCTGATGCATTAAATGAGCGATCAAATAACGAATGGCAGCTCTCTTCTCTTTTTTATTAATTCTGGTATTGACATCAAATTTTGGTTTAGGACCATGAGCGATACCACCCCCTCGATACTGAGGAGCGACTAAGTCACTATGACGCGCATTTCCAGTGCCTTTTTGCTTATAGCACTTTTTAGTTGTGTGAGCGACTTCTTTACGTGTCTTGGTACTCGCAGACCATTGACGAGCATTATTTCTAATAGCAACCAGATAGTCTTTCAGCATCTGACCGCTCACATCGAAATCGATAAACTCATCGCTGACCTCTGTAGATCCAATTTGCTGACCTGTAAGATTGTATTTTTTAAGTGTAGCCACTTTAATCTCCTATTTCGCTGCTTTGTTCTGTGAAGGTTTCTTAACTGCTTCTCTTAAAAGAACAACCCCACCTTTTGGACCTGGGACTTGACCTTCGACGATAATCAAGTTGTCTGCTTCAACAACCATAAATACACGTAGATTTTGCATAGTTTCACGATAACCGCCCATTTGGCTGGCTCTTGGACTTCCCTTCATACATCGACCTGGAGTTGTACGACAACCCGTGGAACCTGCATGACGATGAAATCCAGAACCGTGCGCAGCTGGACCGCCGGCATAATTATCTTTCTTCATTACCCCTTGATAACCTTTTCCCTTAGATCGCGCTGTGACATCCACGTGAACGATCGCAGTAAAGGCGGCCACGTTAATTTCTTGACCGACTTGATAATCTTCTACATTATCAATACGGCATTCAATCAGATGACGTCTTGGATCAACACCTGCTTTTTGGAAGTGCCCCATCAAAGGTTTTTTTATTCTTTTTTCTACTGTACGCGGGTCATTAGCTTTCACTTTTTCAAAACCCACCTGTAGAGCATTGTAGCCGTCGCTTTCTTTTGTCTTTATTTGCGTGACAACATTGGGCTCAGCCTCGATCACTGTACAAACCACACGATTCCCTTTTTCATCGAATAGTTGTACCATTCCGCGTTTCTTACCCATGAGCGTGAGTCCGCGTTTCTTACCCTTTAACTTGAGTGCCATATGCAAATCCTTTACACGGTTTACATTAAATAGGTGTCGCCACCTATTTGTATATTTAGTTTGTTACAACATCTCTCGATACACACTTTTTACTAGCCGTTAATGAGGACATCTTAAGAAAGATGTCGATTTTAGCAGCTAGCTTAGCTTATGCTAAACAAAGAGTGTTCCGAACTCAGAAGACTAGAGCATATCAGGCCGCCTTTTTTTAGACAACAATTTTCGAAAAAAAATCAAAAGATAATGAAATTACTTACTTTTCTTATAAGGAATATAGATCTGCTCTTGATCCACAAGTACACGATCCAGAGAGAGACGCTCCCACTGCACTCCCTCTTTGCAACGAATTTCAGATAAAAGCTCGCTGAGCGTTGTATCGCGTTTAGCGGTAAAAAAACCAGGAGAAACCACTCCCCCTTCCAAATAGACTGTGACATAGGGCAAGCCTTCTTGAATAATAGAAGGCAGCGGCTCATAGAAATAGCTATAACTTGCATACAAAATCAATAAAAATGAAAGCGTGACAATAGCAAGCCACTCATGAATAGGAACTTGATCTTTTAATAAAAAAGCGTCCTCTTCAGAGGACGCTTCAGAAATCCAATTCATATTGGTACTACTTAAACCGCTACGTATTCTTCCTTTATGACCTTATCTTTAAATGCGAGAACAAGATCTAACACGCATGCAGAAACACTTAAAGCAAAGAATGCAGATGTCGCTGCAAAGCCGGCAAAAAGAAGTGTTCCACCAGCTAAAGTGATCGCTCCAATTTTTAGAGTAGTATTTAAACATTTCAAAAAGAGGTCCACCTTACAATTCGCCTCACTGTACAATTTATATCCACTTTGACACACATCTATAGAGAGGAAAGCAATCATAAAAGTATTTTTAACGGCAACCAAACTTAAACGGCCCACTAAACCAAGCACATTAAAGCCTATACTGCCTGAAATGCGCCCTAAGCCAAGAAGACTATGGTTTGCCAAAAAGCTAATGCTCTCTAATACAGCGGCTACTAAACCAATAATAGCTTTTACTTTCTCTAAAAGTTTCTTCTTGAGAGAATCGCTTATCTCTCCTACGGTCTTAAATACATTTACAAAATCAATTGTTGCCTTTAATCCTTTTAGAGGAGCCACTAAGCCACTTAGTTTAGGAACAACAGCAAAAATAACTATCCCTAATTTTGCCATTTTATTATTAAAATCCAAAGAGTTAAAAGCTCGAGCTGTAACGCGGGTGATTTTTTGTATTATAGATAAAGGAGTGTTTGCTGGAGCTTCTGTTAAATTACCGCCTTGAACTGCTTTATCTGCTACGCGATCCTGATAATCAAAGAAACAACCAATTGCTTTCGAAATAATAGTCAAAATAGGCAGCAAAATGTGGTAGCCTACCATCACTAAATAGACACGCATCGCTACATCAGCTATATTTTTAATGAGTTTGAATGCCAGAACATTCGCAGTCATCTTATCTTCTTTTTTAGTCTCTTCATTTTGCAATTGAAATTTGCGGACATCTTGAACTGCTTGAATGATACCACCTACAATCAAACTGATCTGAATAAAACTGCCCGCGCCGAACTCTACAAGAGCTGAACCTACAAGAGGGATTTTTCCTATTGCAGAAGCAATGCCTGCCAAACTGATCACATTTGCAGATTCTAAAAATAAAAGAGTACTAAGAACATCTACTCCGGTAAATACGATACGCTTGATCACTTCTAAAATATCTTTCGCCGAATCAGCAAAAATTTTGCCACTCACCACATAATCGATATCGCCAAAAATACGGGTAGCATCTATTACATTTAAAGTTCTATCCAGAGTTTTATCTAAGAGATTTGAACTACCAATTGCTGTTAAGGCTTCTTTAAAAATTGTGCTTACTTTAAAAAACAAACCGTCAATATAACCCTTAAGATGCTTGATACGTTTAAAACCATCATCTTGATTTCCACCAATAGTTGTCACAGTCATCTGATCGCTAAAAACATTCACTACGCTTAGATCCACCTTAACCTCACATTAACGGTTATTTTTTATAAACAAGGCAATTTTAGCACATTTAAAAATATCGCACTATGATTTTTTATCATGATTTTTTATCGCCTATCCTAACAACAATTGCACAATTCCCGACACAGTTGCGATGGCACAAATAATAGATAAGGCTAAAGCCTGAATCCCAAAAATCCCTAAAAAACTAACCCCTAGATACGCAACAGAAGCACCAATTCCAATGACGGCAGATACTTTTATTTTAGTCTCTTGAGCATTCGAAAATTTCTCTATATTTCTTTGTAAATAAAGACAGCTTGATAAAAAAAAGAAAAAACTACCCGTTGAGATCAGTACAATTTTCCAAACAGGAGGATTTGATAGCAGACAGAGAGTTTCATGCACTACGCCTATTACACCTGAAATGAGCAGCATATAACCCGCCATCAGCCTATCTAAGCCACTTTTTTGATTTTGCTCTACTTTTGCTACCCGTAAATCATTTGCGCCCCAACCAAAATAAAGAAGCTGTCTTAAATAGCCATAAACAGCTACAAAAACCTTCACTACCCTCTCATCTATTTTTGAAATTCCTGAAGAAAACCAGACGCATAATCCAGAAAAGAAACCACTCCCTAAAGCTGCAACAAAACTCATTCACTCTCCTTAAAGCTGATGTTTTCTAACTGGAAGCCGCGTATAAATTCACTTGCCTGTATGGCTTTTTTACCTTCCAATTGAACTTCAAGGAGTTCAATTGCTCCATCCAATGCTCGCATGAATAAACCGCTTCCGTGTTCTACTTTACACGCTTTAAGGATTTTTAAACGCTTTTTTTCTCCCCTCACCCATACCCAGCACCAGGCTCCTGGTCGAGGTGTCACCCCTCTAATACGATCAAAAGCCGTTTTAACGGGCACATTCCAAAAAATTTCGCCATCTTCATGATGCAATTTAGGCGCAAATGTCACCTTTGATTCCTCTTGAGCAACAGCTTTCACCTCTCCTTTTTCAAATTTAGGAAGCAGCTCTAGAAGAGCTTTAGAACCTAAATCCGCAAGCTTAAGTTCCACTTCCCCAGCTGTATCTGTTTCATCTATTGGGAGGCTCTTTTGAAGAATCACATCCCCTGCATCCATTTTTTTTACAAGGTACATAATCGAAACGCCCGTCTCTTTTTCCCCTTCCATAATCGCCCTTTGAATAGGAGCTGCTCCCCTATATTTGGGTAAAAGAGAGGCGTGCACATTAATACAGCCATATTTAGGCATGTCTAAAACATGTTGTTTAATAATTTCGCCATAGGCAACGATAACAAAAAGATCTGCTTGATATTGCTCTAAGGTCTGTCTAAATTCTTCTGAGGAGGCTTTTTCTGGCTGATAAATTGGAATATCGATTTTTTTATCCAATAGCAATTGTTTGACAGATGTAGGCTGTAAAACTCCTGTTCGTCCTTTAGGACGGTCCGGATTTGTCACAACAGCTTGCGGCAAAAAACCATGATCGATCAAATCACCCAAAATGCGTGCAGCAAAATCAGGAGTGCCGAAATAGATAAATTTCATTACTCATCTTCCAGCATGGAAAACTCTTGATCGCAAGAAGAATGAACTCCTTGCAGACCTATTAATCCTCTTTTAGAATTTTTGCAAAAATCCAGCCAGTGCAAGACTTCAGGATACGGGTGAAGTTCTTTTTCAATTCTTGCTAATGCTTCTTCCGGATGCAATTGAGAACGATACAAAAGACGAAAAGCTTTAGAAAGTTCGCTGCGGATTTCTAAAGTAAAACCATTTCTTTTTAAACCCACTAAATTAAGGCCGCCAAATTTCCACGGAATACCAGCCCCTATTGTATAAGGAGGGATATCGTGAGTCACACGGCTCAAACCTCCCACCATGGCATAAGCACCTACACGCACAAATTGATGAATAGGAGTCATGCCTCCAATAATGGCATGATGCTCTAGCGTCACATGTCCGGCAAGTGTTGCATTATTGCTCATGACAACGTGATCGCCTAAAATACTATTATGGGCGATATGGCAATAGGCCATAATGAAGCAATTATTGCCGATCTCAACGCGCGTTCCTTCGCCAACTGATGAGTTAATAGTCACAAATTCGCGTATTTGACACTGCTTACCAACGATGACCTCTGTAAACTCTCCCTTATAACGAACAGCCTGTGGAGGAGCTCCAATGCTGGCATAGGGGAAAACTATCGTTCCCTCACCTATTGTCGTATTTCCGACAATAGTGACATGCCCTTGAATCACCACATCATCACAAAGCACCACATTCTCGCCTATCACTGCATAAGGACCAATTGTTACATTCTTGCCAATTTTTGCACCGCTGGCAATGACAGTGCTTGGATGTATTTTTTCTTTTATGCTCATGAGACCTTCATTATTTTTTACTTAGAACCTGTTTAAAATCTTCGAATTACCCAGATTCGAATTCTTTTCACCCAGGAAGCTGTATAATAGCCTGGGT
>CALBHK010000136.1 GCA_937894565.1 uncultured Chlamydiae bacterium | reverse complement strand
TCTCAAGCTACAATTTGTTATCTTGAGGCGATCATAACTAAAACCATTAACAATAAAAAAGAATATATAAATCTATGTTTATAACAAAAATGAATATCACTTTAAACGTTTAAAGAGTTCTTTCACAAAAGCAGCCGTTTCTAAGGGATACTCTAAAGGAAACATATGTCCCCCTTGGGTATAATGTAATGAGACTGGCTGCTCTTGTGCCAAGCGTTCAGGATAGCCAGTTTTGGCAAAATGGCTATCTTTGCCAACCACAATCGCTGCTGGCATCGCTAAAGGCTTTTTAAATCGCCATGTGTTCGTTGGTACATTATTAAAAATAGCCACTTCGGTGCTTACAGGAATAGTCAAACACACTCCATTAGCACAATCCTTTAGACCATAATTGATATAATCTGCAAAACATTGTTCATCAAAGGTTTTAAATAAACTTTTAGGTCGTAAACTAGCATGTGGTCCACATCCAATAAGTATCAGTTTAATTTTATTCATAGGTAAAAAGGCGTATATAATAAAAATGAAATAATAAACACACTTCCGTTTATTGATATATTTGAAATTTTGCATCTAACGAAAATATGTGGGAAATTTCCATATCAACTCTGTCATGTGGCTCTATATTAACATGATGCTTCCTCATTATAATGTAGTCCAATACTCAATTTTTAGCTTGAATATTTTATTATAATTCAGATTATAAATTTCAATAATCTATTGTCTTTTATGGGTAATTAATAATTATTATCATCCTCGTTATCTAATAATGGAAATTCAATCTGCCAACGCCCCTTTTCACCAGAGTTATCATTTGATATTTTTAGTTCAAATCTTCTTTTTTTCTGGGCATCAATTTTAATAAAAAATAATATCCCACACGCATCATTTCTACATCTTACCTTAAATGACCTATATTTACGTGATTCAAAATCAGTATTACAATCACATAGCGGACATTTGTAAAATAATCTCAATGCATCAACTTTATCTTTGATTTCTTTAAAAATCGTTTCTGTATTTACCTGATCACAAGCTATATTTATTTTTTCCATATCAGAGATATTAATATCTCGAATTACGGCATATTTGTCGTTGAATCTTTCTAAACCATCCGTTTTTTCAAGAATCGATTTAACTGATTGAGGTAGTCTCCCAAACGTCAATGATTCGGCATAATTAGATAATACATCCTGATAAAGCCATCTAAATAACTCTATAGCAAACAACTCTATCATTTTGAAATTTAGTGGATTAGCATGTATATGATGATTTAAGCCAACATCTTTTGCAGATTCGGTGTTTTCACGACCTATTAAATAAAATAGGTATAGTTTTTCACTTTTGTTAGAGTTGTTAACAATACTCTTCATAGGTTGATTCAAAATCGGAATGATACGAATAGGATATTCCGACAAATTACTCGATACAATCCATGAATGAGAATGATCTAATATGATTTTGACTATGAAAGCTCTTTTCGTAAATATAAAAGTATCTTTTTCTTTTACAGAAAAATTAAATCCTAGACTTTCAAATGCTCTACAAATTATGAGAAGTGAAAATATGGAGTAATCTTTTTGTAAGTTTAGCATATACTCCAATTTCTCAGCCGCGGTATAGTTTCGCGCTTTAACTGAATAAAGGCTATTCCATAAACGGGCAATATGTCGGTAATGCTGGTCATGACTTAAAATATTAGTCATATGTAATTGATCTGGTACTTGCGCTGCTTTCGGTATTTTCAGATAAATGCCGGCCTGCCGTAAAAGGCTCAATTTATCAATCAAAGCATTGAGTGATTTCATTGTTTCTTCTAACTGCTCTAAAGTATTATTAGCAGAAGAGTTTCTCCAGTTCTCACCCCACAACTTATAAAGCACATCAGCAAGCTTATAATATAAACCTTCCCCTCCCTCTAAATTTAAACCATCTTCAATATTCTGTTTTTGTTCAATAAGCTCTGCTCTACGATGCTTTAAAAATCGATATAACTTATCTAATAAGCGAGCATATACTTTATTTTCGTATAGCTGCCATTCGTCTTCGCTGAGGCGAGCCATTACTTTTTTGGGGTAAATACCAGTCAATGTACGCTGTTGCCATGTTTCAGAGTGCATTGCTAAATGTCGATGTGCATTATTTGCAATTTTCTTAGCACGACTAATAGGCATCAAAGCCTCTTCATACCTCATATCTATACGTGGGCGATTTGAAATCGTATGCAAATGCCCCGCATCCATGACAACATCTAACATCTCTTCAACAGGACTAAGTACACTAGCCTCTTCAAATACCTGCCTTGGAATCAGTGGTGAAGGCCAACTTCCGCGAGTTGAACTGCTAAGGTAGTCTCTTGTAGTTGCTGCAATTTGAGTAATTGCAGCATGAATGTTATCACTCAATTCTTGTTTGACGAGTAAAAGTTTATGCCCATCCATATGTAGCATTGAAGAGTCATCGTTGCATAACACCGTCCCTTTTGGCACAGTATAATGGCTATTATACGACCAATCCTCCAGCAAGAGGTATTGCTGAGGAATGATGCAAACTCCGTGAAGCTGTGCAATATCTACTGATTCTAACGTTATTCTATCAAGTAGCTTCATACGCCACCTTGTTCTTTACGCTGAATATCATCACGAAGAAGTTGTAGGGAGTAATTAGGTTTACCGTCCAAACCTAATTCTTTCCAACTTGTTTCTAGTGCGCTTTCAATATTCTGTAATTGCTCAATGGTGGTATCATAACGTCCAGTTACTTTGCCAGTGCGGAACAATTTCGTGGCTAACAAATGATCAAGAGCCTCACTTAATAAACCACCTGTTGCTTGGTACACAGGAATAAACTTTTTTGCGTGGCTCTCTAAACGATTACCCCAGCCAATTTTTATATCTTCCAGTGCAAGCATCAGCTCACTGCCATTGAGTTTTTTGAATATGTCTGTAATCTTTTGAGCTTCATTTTGACAGACAACATCAAATTGCTCTTGCAAGCTCTTAAAACTATAACTTACAGGCCGATATCCATTAGCACTCACCTTTTCTTCACTGCGCTTAATTTCCATGACATGAGCACGATCATAAGTCTTATCGGCAAATTCTTTAGTTGTTTCGTCATGGTTAGCAGTACCAATAAACCAGACATTTTGAGGAACTTTAATCGCACGTTGGTCACTAAAATAGCGTGGCGACTTTTCGTTAGGGCTTTCTAGTAGTGCAATTTCCGAAAGGTCAGGGGTTTCCATGAGAGAGAGGAATTCAGCAAAATATTGTTCTGGCTGTGATAAATTCATTTCATCAAGTAAGATAATTTGAACTGTATCTGAAAACTGGGGTTGCTGAGCGCGATAAATCGCCTGCAATGCTTCCCTCTCGTAGAATTTTTTCTCGAAGGCATTAAAATGGCCTAGCAAATCCTCTCGGTCACGCCATCCAGCCTGTACGCGAACCATTGAGCAATATAGCTTTTCTTGATCGCCAGTAGTGACGTTATTAATCGCTTTCGCGAACGCACGCGCCAAACTAGTTTTACCTGTGCCAGACATGCCCTGTAGTAAATGCAGTTTGCTCATCGCAAGTCCTGCAATAAACAAACGAATGTCCTTTAGGCTATAAAATAACTCTTGTTGAGCAATCCCTACCTGCATTGCCTTAGCAAATTGCGCTAGATCTTGTGGAACAGCTTGCAAACCACGTGCAGGATGCTGAAATTGCTGATCCATTTTACTAAGCGCAGGGAATGGTAGTTCTCCTTGCTGGCGTGCTGAGAGATCATCAATTTGCAGTTTAAGCTGTTCAATACTAATATCCAGCAATCGATTATGCTCATGTAATACGCGTTTTTCTCGTAATAGATTATATTTTTCCTGTGCACTCATTCGAAGAGTGTCTCGCTGGGCATTTGCTTCGGACAATTGGAATTCTGTATCTTGGAGTTTTTCTTCAATATAAGATAACTTTTTACAGAGTTTTTGATTGTCTTCTAGTAGGCCATCTTCTTCTCGCTGTGCAAGATCTTCTTTTAATCGACGATTTTCAAGACGAAGACGCTCCATCTCGGCTTGTAACGATGTCACATTTCGTTCGGCTAACTCTCGTTTTAAATCTTCAAGCTGAGACAACTCTTCAGTAAGCTGATTTATTTTTTCAAAAGCTTGTTTTTTGTTATTTTCAGTGTGTATTAGTTTCGTCTGCAACTCTTGTAATTTGAGCTGGTAGTTTTGCTCTATCTCCTCTTCTTTAGCTGCCTCCCATACTGTTTGCTCTTGTCGTTGTTTTTTCAAACGATGTTCT
>CALBHK010000135.1 GCA_937894565.1 uncultured Chlamydiae bacterium | reverse complement strand
CTAGTGCTTCAACCATTGCTTTTTATGCGGGTGCAGTTCCTGGAGTTGCCGCAACAATGGGTACCATTACTGGTGTTGTGGCAGGCTCTTTACTTGCTGGCGGAATCACTGGCGGATTTATGGGTCTATCTACTCTTGTTCGCGCATGGCCTAGTCCTTACGGCAATAGAGTTCCAGATGTTATCACTCAAACCAGAGTTGATGATCTGAGGAGTTCTGAACTTAAAATTACTAACTTAAGTCACAATCAGCGCCGTATTCGTAGCTACGAATTTAGTTGTTCTGGTAGATAAATAACAAAAATTGTACTTTTCTAGAGCGTGTTTGGAAAGTCTCTTAAGTATCTAAACGAGAATGATTTGATACGCTCCCCCTAAGAAAAAACTAACAATTTTTTAAGGGGGAGCAAATGCTCACGGCAGAGCAAGTATACCCTTCCGATATAACGGACGAGCAATGGGATGCTATCAGAGATATGATTCCTTGTGCAAGACGTGGAGGAAGGCCAAGGAAGATAAATATAAGAATAATAATAAACGCAGTGCTCTATTTAAATAAAAATGGATGCACATGGCGTAGTTTGCCAGTGAATTTTCCGCCATGGCAAACGGTGTATGATTATTTTCGGAAGTGGATTCATGAAGGAGTATGGAGAAGAATCCATGATCGGTTAAGAAACAGATTAAGGGTAAGTAAGGGAAAGAAAAAATCACCAACAACATTGATAATAGATAGTCAAAGCATACGGGCACCAAAAGGTGAGTGTAGAGGATATGATGGATTTAAGGGAGTCATTGGGAGAAAAAGACAAATTTTAGTTGATACGTTTGGGATGGTGCATGCAGTAAGAGTACATTCTGCAAATTTTGGAGATATGATCTTAGGACATTTAACGTTTGAAGATCTTGTAACAAGAAGTAGATTAAAAAGAATATATGCAGATAAAGGTTACAGAAAAACATTTGTAGAAAATACTGAGAAAGAATTTGGATTTAAGCCAAACATTCCTGATGTAAGAAAAGATTCAGGACAAGGGAAGAAAAAGAAAGCAGTGGATAAAAGAGCAGATAGAAAACTACGTAACGATACTCCTAAGAGATGGATAGTAGAAAGAACATTTGCATGGTTTGGAAATTATCGAAGGCTCTCAAAAGACTACGAACGAAAAACCGAGACCAGTGAAATTATGATTTATTTATCCATGACCCAACTACTTCTTCGTAGGCTTTATCCTGGCTAATTTATACTTTCCAAACACGCTCTAGGAAAGTAGTTTTTGAAGATGAGACATAGATTTAGAAACGAAAAAAGAGCAGGACTTCTTTGTGAGAGAGTCCTGCCTTTTTTATTTATTGCGGATTTTTGTTTTACTTTTTTGGGTGGATATTTTTATTTTTTATTTATTTTTTTAATAAATTTTTAGAATTTTTTGCCGAATCTGCTGCTGATTTTACTTTGTTTTTTGCATCGTTGAATTGATTTTTTGCATTGTTTATGGCTTGGTCGGCACCTGGTGCAATGTTTCCTAAACCAAAAGTTCTATCAAATAATTTATCGTAAACTCGAGTACGAGGTCGTTCTTGCTTTTTGTTTAATTGGGTTAATGCATCTGCTCTTAATTTAAAGTAAGCTGTTTCTTCTTGCTTTGCTTGCTTTATTTAATATCTACCTGACTAATATCTTCGAATTTTGGGGGCTGAAACATCTTACCTCTTTTAAAACATGTTTTATTTACTCCCTCTCTCCTTTTTTATCGGCCCTGCTCTCTTATTTGGTTTTAAAAGAGACCCTATCGGCAAAAAAATGGGCGGGGTTAGTGCTTGGCTTTTTAGCAATGGGGCCTATTTTATTTATGGACTCTTCTGTTTCAGAATCGTTATCGGGTCATTTTTTTCTCTTTTCCTGGGCAGAGCTCTCTGTTCTTGTGGCTGTATTTTGCGGGGTGTATGGATGGATTTTACTGCGGCAAGTGGTTTGTAGCCAAAATATTCCCCCCTTATTTGCCAATGGATTTAGCATGTTATTGGGGGGTGTGATGGCCCTTGTGCATTCTTTATTGGTAGAGAGGTGGGATCCGATTCCTGTGACAGAAGTGTTGCCGTTTCTTCAATACTTTTTTATTCTTCTTGTGATTTCTAATCTGCTTGCTTATAATTTATATGGATATCTTCTCAAAAGATATACAGCCACTTTTATGTCTGTAGCGGGAGCGATGACACCTCTTTTTGCCGCTCTTTTTGGCTGGTATTTTTTAGGTGAAGAAGTTACCTTGGCGTTTTATCTCTCTTGTGGAATTCTCTTCATCGGTTTAAGTTTGTTCCATCAAGAAGAATTATACTCAGTCCAGTTGAAAGCTGGAAAATTTGACAAGGAGATGCCCTGAATTTGAGACAGGCTTGCCGATGGCGAAGCAGCTCAACTTGAATAAGTTGGGCGATGGAGCCAGTCTCAAAAGCAGAGGCTATTGACCCCGTCAAAATTCTAGCTTTCAACTGGACTGAGTATACACCCATAATCTAAGGTCTATTTATGTTATCGATGGATATTGAGACGCCGTCTCCTGTTTTTTCTGAAGCAGGTCGTTATAGTGATCAGGTAGATCACCTGCTCTCTCTTACCTACATGCAGCTCGTAAAAATAGCGCGCTTTCACGTGCGTTTCCACTTCCTATTTTTAACTTTAATCGGATTGGAAGTTTTTTTAATTATTTTATTGATGGGAACTCTTTTTAAATCAGGGTTGTTTGCTCTTTCTTTAGCCGGTTTGTTTCTCACTCTCTTTGGCTACCTCACATTACGTCAATATTATTTAAATAAAAAACCGGAACAATTTGAAGTATGCATGGGACAATTCCTGGAAGGGTGCAAGAGATCTTTGCAGTATAAAAAAGAGTCTGTCAAAGATCGTATTTTCATTGCCAATTGCTGCTGCAAGCTTGCTGCCTTGTTTGAAGGGAAGGAATATCGATTTTATCTTCCTCCTAAATGGCTCTCTTCTCTTTCTTTTGCGATGGAGAAACTGAGTTGTTGGTGGTATTGGTATGATTTTCATTTTATTAAAGAAATCTGTTTGGAATATGCCGTATCAGAGCACATTGCTCTGGTAAAGGGACAGCCTACAGGCTTAGATTTTCATGCTGCTTTGGCCAACATTTATGTGATGCAATCGGCTCTTTATACCGAGCGTCCTTTAGATGGTTTGCAGATGTGGCGGCCCGGCTATGTGAAATCTGCTTATTTAAAAAAACGTTTTAAAGAGACTGCTAAACGAGCGATTGAAGAATTTAAAATACTCAATGAATATGCGCCTGAAGATGCCTGGGTGCATATGCAGCTGGCCTATAGCTATCGCGATCTTCAAATGCCCAAAGAGGAAATTCATGAATATGAAATTTTACTGCGTTTGCGTCCTGAAGATCCCGATATTTTGTATACGCTGGGTTCTTTATATTTTAAACAGGGCGAGACGGCTAAAGGCTTGCAGATTTATGAAAAATTGAGAGCTTATAGTTTTTATAAGGCAGAGAGGCTGATGGAGCAATACGACGCCTATCGTAAATAATTGCACAGATTTCTGTGTTTCTGTATAATAGAGGAGAGAGAAAGGAGGTATTATGGTACATGCAGATAAGTCACGGTTAACTGTAGATATGGATTTTGATGAACATGCTTATTTAAAGATGGCATGCGCCAAACTAGGTGTGACTATGCGGCAATTTATGATTCTTGCAACTTTTGAAAAGATGGAAAAAATTGAAGATGAGTGGTTAGCTGAAAAAGCACATCAAATTTTGAATAGAATAGAATCGGGACAAGAAGAAGTATCGTCTTGGAAGAAAGCAAGAGAGCGTTTAATGTGAAATACGAAGTTGAAATTTCAGAAAGTGCAGAGAAGTTTTTAAAAAAAATTCCAAAAAAAGATCGGTCTAGAATCATAGAGAAGATTGATGCTTTAGAGGATGAACCTATGCCCTTGGGAAGCATTAAGTTACAGGGACATAAGGAGTCTTTATATGTATACCGAACGTGATTGAAGAATTGGTTTTTGACTACGTCGGTTCTGCATCAAAATTTTTATCTTCACTCATGCCTTGCCAGAGGCAATGGTCATTCGCTCCAGATAAAAATTTTGAGCAACCTCCTTGTCAAAATTCCAAATCTTCAATCACATTCGGTATAGCATTCGTTCGGGTGATTATAGAATTGTTTATTCTTTAAAAAAGGGGATGTTGGTGGTCTTGCTTGTTGAAATTGGACACCGGCGCGACATATATCGTTAGAAAAATTTGACGACCGGATGCCTTCAAAGCATCCGGTCGCCATCTGAATTGAGTTAGTAATGGAAAGTAAGATCGGCAGCAAAGACCCCACCGTCTAATGTTAGATTTCCATCGGAACCAAGCTCGCTAAAGTCATAAATACGATGTTGCTCCACACCTAATTTTAGCCCTAAATGAAGATCATAGTCGCAAAAACAGCTAGATGTTTCCCAACGAATACCGAACTCCATATCAGTGGCAAGATTGTCAAAACAATGTTTTCTTTCCCCATTACAGACGCTAACGGTGCTTGTGAAGGTGTCGACATCAAAATTTTTGCTTTTAACATCTCCATAGTAAGAGACAACTGCAAAGCTGCCATAAAGGCTAAAATTACATCCCAATTCCCAATCAGCACGTAAGCCTATTCGAGGGCCAATTCCTTTAAAATCTTCCTTATCATCTTTATCGGTGAAAACTGTATTATTGCCTATTAATGGCGATGTGAATAAAGTTTCAAGATGCGATTTTAATCTTTGATGGATTTTTGCACCACGTATCCCAATAAAAGGTCTTAAATTAAAACAATGCGTCATGTCAAAGCCACGACTAAGAGTTAGATCGATCGTGTCATATTTGATCTTCCAATCTCCGAATTGTGATCCTTCACTAAATTTTGCACTCCCATTAAAGTGCGTCCAATCCACGTGGAGATCAAAACCATCAAATATAGAACCAACACCTATACGAAAGCCGGCATCCCATTTAGATGTAGGCTCTTTATCCGATTCTGTTATGGTAGTTGTTGTGATGGCGTTTGTATCGACCGTTGTGGATATTGTTGTAGTACCAAAAGCACCTTCAAGGCCGCATAACTCAGGCCTCCAATACAATAATTCAGCATTAAAGCTGAATCCGCAACTTTGCTCACAATCGCTAGGTTCACAATACATGGATGGGTTATAATCAAAACCATTCACTTGAGCTGTCACAGCCATCAATAGACCCATAAGGGTGATATATTTTCTTTTCAAAACACTTGTCATATAGTTATTTTCCTTAAGTTGGTTTATTTTATTGGATGCGTATAATCACAAGATGCGCTGAAACAGAATGTGTGCCGCCGGCTACAGGGGTAATGGTAAGTGCAGGGGAATTGCCTGGTGGATTAATCACTTCTAGAATGCTATTGGGAGTTGTTGTTGTGATTAGAGATGTTCCAACGATTTGGGAGGTTCCGGTTGCTCGTCCAACTACTGAGTCCGCAACTGGTGCTGCATTTAGTCTTAACATGAGCTGTCCAGCTTCCGTCACACTGACTTGAAATTGAACCAGGTAGGTCCCAACAGTCGGTAATAGGAACGAATCATCATCTATACGAGTGATTGTTCCATTAGTAGATCCATTTTGTGGAAATGATACCGGAGAATCAGGTGCAACTGTTGCCGCATTATCGCCTGGCATTAATGCATAGAAGTCGGAAAAATCCAAGATTCCAGGTGCGCCCGGAATACCAGGAACTCCCTGTACGCCTTGGCTGCCCGCAGCTCCTGCAATACCTGGGGCTCCTGGAGGTCCTGCGACTCCTGGAATGCCTTGAGCGCCTCCTGCTTCTGCAATTAGGCGGTCTCCTCGATCACAACCGGCAGATAATGTAGATGTTAAACTACTGCTAAGTGCTAACACCAGTATAAGCGTGCGTAAAATCATAACTGTCCTTTTCCTTGTGAGGTTTTTCGTCATAAACACTTTATATAATAGGCATTCGAATTTTGTAAATTTTTTTTTACATTTGAGCCGTTTTGTTTTTGTAGTTGATTTTTATTCCCATAACACAGATAAACTAAATCAAAATCTTTATACCAAATCTTCAATGTGTTTCGGTATATATAAGCAGGAAGGGTAGCGATGGCTCAAAATGGAAAAAAATCAGGATTGCGAAATTTTATACTTGTTTTGTTCTCTTTAGCCGCTTTAGGAGGCGGTTATTATTTTTATTTCTTTATGAATAAAGATGTGAAGGAGATCGTTAACGAGCAGCTTGCTGCCCTTCATCAGCATGACATTCAAAAAGCCTATTATGACTTTACTTCTGCCCAATATCAGGAAAAAGTTTCATTTCCTCTTTTTAAACGATTTGTACAGGCTCATCCTGCGCTGAATGAAAATGAATCGGTTCGGTTCTACAATCAGGAAGAAGAGGTGGATAGCGCTCTTTTATCTGCTCAACTTATTGGTCCTCATCGTCAAACATCCCCTGTCTTGTATCGTTTTATTAAATCAGCCGGCGTATGGAAAATTGATGAGATGCAACTAAGCGATTATGGTGCGCACCAAAATAATGGAAGAAGTGCCATGATAGCCGACGCCAAAGAGGTGCAGAAGGCCTCCAATGATGAGCTAGTGATCTTAATTGCTCCCATTGAGGGACAGCTTAAGGCGCTGCGAGAAGGTAGATTAGAAGATGCATTTAACCAATATACTTCCGAAGAGTTTAGAAAAGCGACTCCGCATGATGCTTTTATTGATTTTATGAAAGAGTTTCCAGAACTTACACATCATACAGCAGTGAGCTTCAACCCCTCTGTTTCAGTGGATGCAGATCATAAGGGAAGAGTGCAAGTTTCTTTGATTTATCAGAATAAATCCTATCCCTTAGATTTTATTTTGATTCAAGAAAAAGGGGTCTGGAAGATTTGGAGCTTTCGTATTCAACCCGCAGCGGGAGAAAAAATTCCTCTTAAAGTAGAAGAACAAGTTCCTCATAACCAAGTCATTCAAGATCATTTAGCAAGGCTTGGTCGTGGAAGTATCGATACGGCTTATATCGCCCATACCTCTAGTCAATTTAAAGAGGCGACATCATTAGATCGCTATAGAGAATTTATTCATAATTATCCAGAGATCACCCATTACAATCAGGTAGATATTGGACAGGCAGAAGAGAAGGAAGGCATGCATTTGGTTCCTGTGACTTTCCATACAGATAAGGGCAAGAGCCATTTTGATTTTTGGTTTGTTAAGGAAAAAGATGCCTCTAAAATTTGGGCTGTTAATGTGGTGAATTCTGCTAATTTTCCGGCGGTGGGCGATGAAGAGAAGAAAACTTTATCTGAAGTCATTGTAGATCAGCTTGACTCTTTAAAGAGAGGGGATATTTCAAAGGCTTATTACGGATATGGTTCGGATGATTTTGAAAAAGCGACCTCTTTTATTGCATTTAAAGAATTTATTAATAGCTACCCCATCTTTCGTTCTTATACCGAAGTTAAAATTGGCGAAGCGGTGATGGAAGGGGAGTTGCGTTTGATAAAAGTAGAATTAAACAGCGAAAAAGAACGCGCCGAAGTGGATTATCGCCTAAATAAAGAGGGGAAAAATTGGAAGGTGTGGGGATTGCAGATTTTAAGTGTTCCTAAAGAGCCCCCGGCTTCTCATGACGATGATGCGATTAAAGCCCTATTGATTGAACAGTTAGAAGCAGTGCGCAAAGGGGATTTTTCAAAGGCTTATTACGCCTTCACTTCGAAGGATTTTCAAGAATCTACTTCTAAAGAGATGTTTGAAAAATTTTTAAATAGCCAACCTGTGTATGGCCGTAATGTGCAGTTTCAACTCAATACAGTGAAGTTTAATGCAGATCAGGCCGAATCTCAGGTAGAAATGCGCGCAAAAAGCGGCGAAGTAAAAAGCGTGGAGTTCAAGTTTATTTATGAAGCTAATAAATGGAAGATTTTTGCGCTTAAAGTTATTAAAGATCTAACGCCCCAAAACGTAGTGGATGTTTTGAAAGAAAAACGGTTAAAATTTGACCATGTATTAATTGGCGATCAAGTGGATGCACAAGGCATTGTAATAGAAAATAAAAGTGAATTTGATCCAAAAAATCATGAAATTACGGCAAATATTTTTATTAATAATGGTATTTCCGGAGCAACGATTGGGGTTCAATTGGAACATTTAGAAACAGGCTCTCAAATTCCTGCAATTGAAACAGCGCTCAAAGAAGATGGAAGCTCGATTGCTACTTTTATTTTTTCAGCTCCGCCTCAAGGGTGGCCTGCCGGAAATTATAAATTGCGTGTGAATGCTTCCACCGGTCAGGAGGCTTCTTATAGCTTTAAGGTCAATAGACCAAGCAGTGAATAGATGTTATGCCGATCTTTTTTACTCCTTTTTGTTTTTTTTCAGTTTTTTTCTCATTTTCTTGCGGCTGGTGAAGCGCAGGAAGCTCTCTATATTCGCCGTTTAGCCGCTTTAAAAGAAAAAGGGGAAAACTCTCTTTTTGAGCAGCAGGCTGTTTCTTTTATACAAGAGCATCCCCATAGCGGGTATCTTCCTTACGTGCGCTTGATGATGGCCGAGGAGGCACTTGATTGCGCACGTGAGAAAGAGGCTTTCGGCCTTTTTAGCCAATTAATGGATTCTCCATTAAAAGAGAAGGCAATAAATGGAAAACTTTTAATTTGGCGTAAAAATGGACAATGGACAGAGATAGAGAAAGCTTTAGAGCAGTATAAGCATTTGATTTCAAAAAATCTGAAAGAATCTCTTTATTTTGAAGCAGCAGTTTTTTATTTAGAGGATAAGCAAAAGGCTTTAAAATTGCTGACGCGGGAGATCGGAAGAGCGTCGTGTAGGGAAAGAGTGTCTTCGCCTGTGTAGAT
>CALBHK010000134.1 GCA_937894565.1 uncultured Chlamydiae bacterium | reverse complement strand
AATAAATGGCAACAGATGTAACTTAAATTGACCGATCAGCTGTCTTGACTTTGGGGTCCACTATATTCAGCTTGTTTTTTATTTTTTAATAAAAAATTTATTGACTAGCAAATATAAATTTTTTAAAATCTCTTACCGATGGCCTAGCAAGGCCTCACTAAAAAAGGAGAAAAAAATGAATTTACAACAAACTAAAGTAACTGAAAGACAACAGAACAAGAAATCAACATCCTTAGCTGGCTATGAATGCATCCAGAGCCCAACTACGAATGAAGATCGTCCGCACCCACGCTGCCTCGCAACTTTACCTAGTAACATCGAAGAGCTAATCTGCCAATTTAAGATGCAAGAAAATGGCTTTTCTTTGGTTAGTCAAACTTATATTAAGTAAAAATTAGTTTACAAACTTAAAATTAAAGAAAAAAAAGAAAATCATCCGAGTTCTAAAGATGACAACTTTTTTTTCTTTTTCGTTATCTGTAAGCATAAAGGAGAAGTATTGTGCCAAAAATCAGCATCGTGGGCAGAGGAGTCGATCCAGCAAAACACTTAAGTTTGTCTGCTATTAGAACTCTTCGCGTTGCAGACAAAATTGTTGGAATTGAACCGGAAAAAGAATTCTGGAAAGAATTCCAAGAAGAATTTGGTGTGCGTGAAATTGAGGATATTGCAAGTCTTTACAAAAGTCAGGATAATGATATGGTGAACTATCATCGTTTTGTAGATCACGTCCTCAGTCTCTCATCAAATTGTCAGCACTTAGCTCTGCTTGTCGCAGGACATCCTAGGCTTGGAGTCACATTTATTGAGTTATTAAAAAAGTGTGCTCCTAAACATGTTGAGATCGAAATCATAGATGGGATCTCTAGCTTTGATGTCATGATGTCCTATTTTGGACTCGATCCCTTAGAACAAGGGACTGTTCTGGTAGATGCAAACCGACTATTGCTTTTTCAATATGAGCTTGAATGTGCATTTTCATATTTCATTTATCATGTCTGTTCTATTGGAAATTCAAAGACAAACTTCCTTAATCCCTCTTTAGATAATCGAATCGATCTTTTTAAAAATTACCTTTTAAAATTCTATCCAGAGGACAAGGAAGTATTTCTTTGTCGTATTTCAAACGGAAAAAATGAAGAGTCCACTCACTTCAAAAGCACAGTCGGCAATTTAGATAATTGTCTATCAAAAATTGACTACAGCACCACTTTATACTTGCCTGCAGACAAACCTAGTCAAATGGACTGGGAATATTTAAACCTATTGAGGTAATACCATGAAATCACTATTTCCTATTTTCAAAAATAAGTGGGTCAAAGCCCTACTTCTTACAATCTTGCTACAACAGCTTTTAGTCGCTAGTGGAACCTATTTTCTAGGCGAAATCACGCGTCAATTTCCGATTGAAGGCTTTCAGATTAGCACGGCATTGTATTTATTCATCTGTATATTCTTGCCTGGCACAGTTTTTCACTATGCAGTGGCTTGGTGTACAACTCGGGCATATAAATCCGCTCAACTGAGCTACCTCAATGAATACATCCGATCAAACTACAACCAGCCCACACATTGGCGTAATGAAGATTCCAAGCAACAGCGACATGATATTATGTGCCGAGGTGGCCAAGATACTATTCTAAACACCGTTTATTTTTTTAGTGATGTAGCGGCGACAGGTTTGAACATTCTTTTGAATACTATTTCCATTATTCTCGTTACCGATGTAACTCTTGGTGTTGTGATCGTTCTGGCTGGTCTTTTGGGTTTAGGGATTATCCATCTTGCAGGAGCAAAAATTTCTGAAACAAGTCGCAATGAGATGCTGGCTGATAATCAATTGAATGCTCACTTGAGTAGGAGCTGGGATAATATCGTATTAGGAAATCAGTTTTTTTTCGATCGTTGGAAAAATCATTTCAACAAACTGTTTCTGAAATCAGAAGAGGAGTCCATTGAGACAGTCAAGAAACGAGAATGGGCGATCTCTCTAGCTGGAATGATTACCAACGGATTGGTTCTTGGTTGTGCATTGGTTCTGGCTTGGATGCATCAAGAAAGCGCGGGCTTTGTTTTAGCTATTTTGGTGATGCTGCCCCGAAGCCTTCAGATTGTGATGCACATTCAGATTATTCAAACTTATCTTGCGCAATGGAAGAGATTAGAAGAAAGGTTAGCAGTCACATATGAAAGTGTTATAGAGCCAAAACCTATTGATTTGAGTCATTTGATTCAAGAAAATGGCATAAATATTAAAATGAACAACACGGCTTACCCTTCTGGAGAAATTGAAAATCTTCTGGACAAGCATAAGACTGGTCGATTCACTATTACGGGAGAAAATGGAGTCGGAAAATCATCTCTCCTATTAAAATTAAAAAATAAATTCCGTTTTTCAGCGGCCTATCTTCCGGCTCAGCATCAGCTTATGTTACGCGAAGCCCAGCTTAGCCTTTCAACAGGTGAAATCGCTATAGCTTCATTAAAAGATCTTCAGTCATCTAATTGCGATATCTTATTGTTAGACGAATGGGATGCTAATCTCTCAGCTGAAAATCGAGCAGCCGTAGACCAAGTGATCAATCAATTGAGCTCAGAGCGTATCGTGGTGGAAATTCGACATTCTATTGAAAAGACAGGAAATTGATTTCCGATTCTTCTGCTTGTAGGCTCCCTTAATCTGTACGGGCCCTAAAACTTTAGTTTTTTCAAGGCTAACAAAGCCGTTCTCATTGATTGAATCCACAGTTTCTTTTTCATATTTTTGATAACCATAACTGGATTTATTCATATTCTCTGCTCCATGTATATTAACCGAAATAGCGGTTAGCATCGTCAATAAAAAAAACTTCTTCATACTCATCTCCTTAACAATTGTTTAAATACATTTTTAGCAAATATTTTCTTGCTTGGATGATTCCTAATTTCCCGTGAAAATTATACATAGGTTTTCATCCACCCCATTCCAACTTCATTATCACACTCATAATTAGATAATTATAGTTTCCACGCAGGTAAACCCTTGCTTTAAACATATGTATAATTTATACATATGTTTAAAGCAAAAGGGTGAATCATGTCATTAGTCTATCTCAAGAACAAGAAGAGCGGCGTTACTTACGTATATGAATGTACATCCTTCTGGAATAAAGAAAAAAAGCGTCCAGATAGTACCCGCAAATGCATTGGCAAGCTTAATCCAGAAACCAATGAGGTCATATCAACAAAACAGGAACAAACAGAAAAACGAACCACAGCGCATCTAGAACCAACGGTTGCCACTATAAAGACAATTGGTCCTACCATACTTTTAGATCATATTTGCGCAAAAACAGGTTTGGCTTCGATACTTAAGAAGAGCTTTCCTGAACATTGGAATATAATTCTTTCCCTTGCATATTTCCAAACCATAGAAGGAAAAGCCCTTTCGAGAGTCGAACATTGGAGTGAAACCCATCGTCATCCTCACAACGAGTACATCGACAATCGCAGAGTCAGTGAACTGCTCCCAACTATTACTGAAGAAAAGCAGTTAGGTTTTTTTAAAAAATGGGCAGAGAAACGTTTAGAAGAAGAGTATTTGGCTTATGACATTACTTCGGTATCCTCTTACTCGGAGCTCAATAACATGGTGCGTTATGGCTATAATAGAGATGGAGAATCCCTTCCTCAAATTAACTTAGCCATGTTATTTGGTGAAAAGACTCGGTTACCAGTTTACTTCAAAAGCCTTCCAGGAAGCATTAAAGATGTAAGTACACTTTGCAACTTCATTAAGACGGCTGCTTTCTTGCACATGGGAAAACTTCATCTAGTAATGGATAAGGGCTTCTATAGTCATAAGAACGTGGATGAGATGTTTAGTAAGCACATGAAATTTACTATTGCTGTTCCGTTTAGTAGCAAATTTGCAAAAGAACATGTTGAAAGGGTTCGTGATACAATTACAGACCATAAGCACTTTATCAAAGTAAATGATCAGAATTTGTTTTGCATTTCCTCTTTAGCTCAATGGGCAGAAGAAAAAAAACGCGTTTATGTGCATGTTTTTTATAATGCCTCTAGTGCAACTGCTGACTATGAGTCATTTTTGGATAGTATGAATCGATGGGAAAAGGAGCTTAAAGACAATACTTTGATTGAAGATAATCAAAAATATTACGACCAGTATTTCTTAGTAAAGGAAACTCCAAAACGTGGAAAGCAAATTTCTTATAACCAATCAGCCATCGATGCATACAGGAAAAATGCAGCAGGCTATCTAGTGCTGCTCTCTAATGACATTAAGGATCCTGTTGAAGCGATAAAGGCTTACCGCAATAAAGACGTTGTCGAGAAGGGATTTGATAACTTAAAAAATCGTTTGGATATGAAGCGCCTAAGAGTTCATCTGGAAGTCAGCATGAAGGGCCGTCTCTTCATTCAATTTATAGCATTGATTTTAGTTTCATATATTCAACAGGTAATCAATGAACAAGATAAATTTAAATTTGGCACTGTCTCTGAATTGCTTGAAGAACTCGAACTTCTCAGTACAGTAAAATTTGCAAGTCATTACGGCCAAATAACCTCAGAGCTAACAAAAAAACAAAGGGAGATATTCAAAGCTTTTGGCCTTGACCCCAAAACCTATGTATAATTTTCACGGGAAATTAGGTTACATTATGAAATCTGCAATCGAAGACCATTCACAGCTCGCATACACGGGCGCTGAGATCACCTTGCAGGCGCTATTCGGCGCTACGAAAACCATCATACGCATGGATTTAGGATTCGAAGACCGCGTCGAACCGATTGAACATCTTTCTCTATTCGTTCTTGTAAGAGTTTTTTACGCTTTTGTTTTACATATTTTTCAAGGCCCATCATGTATGGCAGATTTTCTTCGTTCATTTCTGTTATATAGCGTTTAGCGCTTAAATCCCTAAGCATCCATTCCATTAGTGTTTGCATGCTTGAAGTAACCTTATTATGACCACCTGCGGCGATGACTAGTCGGCGGTTGGTATCCACTGGAAATTCAATGAATTTAGTGTCTATTTGATCAGTGAATATAGGATTAAGGGCAACTACCAACTCCCCTCTAGCTTCGCGAATTGATTGCTCTCCGTTGTCTAATTTCATTTTCTCTTCATCTGTTAAATCAGGGATAAATAGAATAATTTTTATGAGAGACTGAAAGTCTTCTATTCTGTCTGTTAGGGTTTCTTCGTTCTTACCATTTTTTATTTTTTTGATTCTGTCGTATTTTATGAGTACTTTTTTCGATTCTAATTGGTGTAAGGTTGTATTTATAAATGCAATGTCGGCTCCTGAGTAATCATCTTTTCCCATGTATGCTTTGTAAAGTTCTGAAGGTTTAAATTTAAGGACTGCTGCTTTTTGTTCTTGAGATTGACCATAGGATACGATTTGTGAAGGAGCATTTCCTCCGTAAAAATTTTCTGCTTTTGGATTTTTTGTTTGGCTTTTTTCATACAAAATCCTATTCAGTGCATGGACAAGTTTATTTTCTGGTGGAGTCAGTTTGATGCCTTCAGCTTTAATTTCGATTTTTGATTCTTCGATTTTTTGTTTCGTTTCTGGAGAAATTAAATCGAACAGCGTGGCTTCTTGACGGGGTTTTACGTATTTAAGTTTTTCGTCCACCAAGTGACCTGATTGTCTATATTTCGGGCTTTTATTTGGTTTTTTAATTTCTTCTATAAAAGTGGCAATTTCTTTTCTTGTTAAAACTCTATCTGCTCCAAATTTCTCTATAAAAGACTTTAAATCACGACTTTGTTCTTTAGAGAGTTTTTTTGCACATTCCGTTTCTTTCTTCCATTCTTCTAATTCTTTAGCTTTAACTTGTAAGGAAATTCCCTCACAAATCTCTAATGCCGCTGTTTTTTCGACTACTTTAACTACTTCGCCAGTGCGTTTATCTATAACTTGCACTTCATATGACTGTTCCCATTCTTCAGGAGGCTCTATTTTCATTTTTTGATCATTCTTTTTTTTATTTTTTTTATCTTCTTCTTTTTGAAGCATGTTCCTCCTAGATTAATCGAAATTAACCAAATAATTTTTCTTTATATGGTTCCCCTGCGTTATGGCTAACTTTTTCTAAATATCCGTTTTGATTTTTCTTGATTTGAATAGGGTTTGGGATAGCTGTAAAGTTTGTTTTTTCCATACTTAAGGTGATGTTGCCATTTTCATTTTTGAATAAATTGCATTGCCATCGCACTCCATCAGTAAGTGCTGAAGCTCCTCTTGCTGCTGTTTGATTCTGGTTTTTGTTTTCTCTTATTGCTGCTTTACTTACGTGATGAGCGAATAGGACTGTTGGATTACCGGGCAGTTCTATTGTTAATTCTTCCAGAAGGGCGATAAATTGCGTGGCAGCCGCGTTATCTACTTCAGCATCCGCACCCATTAATCTGGAAACAGGATCTAAAATAATTAAAGACCATCCTTCTTTTGGAGCTGTTTCGATGAGCCTTGTTTTTAGCTGTCTAAAATAAAGGCTCGGTTTTTTATTTTCTATAAAAGCTGCTTGTTGTCCGCAGAAAGAAAATGGAGCAATTCTTTTGCTAGCTTCAAGAAGGTGATCTTCTTCGGAAATAGACGGTTGGTGTTTTCTTAGCTGTTGGGATGCTTTGTGCAATACCCTATGAATGTCGTCGTATTGATTTTCTCCCAAACCAAAGAATACGCTGCCGCGATTTTTTTCTCCGCAATGTTTTGTTGTTGTGAAGGTATTGAGCCAAGGAGATCCAGTGGATACAGAAATGGCAAGCTGAGCCAAGAGATGCGTTTTCCCGACCCCTCCGGCTCCGACTAACATTGCTACAATTCCCTTTGGAATAAAGCCCGTTCTAATCCCCTGTTCATTTACAAATTCCAAGAGCATTGGTTTTTCAGGAGGATTAGTCAGTAAGAAATTATTGTCGAATTGATTTAAAAACTTGATGGGAATTTTTTCCTTTGATCCCTTGTTGTTTTCTATTCGGTTAATTTCTTCCTGGATTTCTAGGATGATTTTTGAAGAATTTCCCTCTTTGTTTAATGTGAGTCTTTCAATTTTTTGAGATAGAGAGAGTAAAAGTCGCTGTCTTGAATGTTCTTTTAAATCATCTATATACTCTTCTATGTATGCTGATGTCCCTGCGAATTGAACGAGGGTTACGATGTATGGTACTCCCCCGACAGATTGGAGTTGACCTTTCTCTTTCAAATCCTCGCTGATTAAATGAATGTCGGCGACCCCATTATTTTTGTGGGCCGATTTTAACGTGTTAAAGATGAGTTTGTGTTCTGTAAAATAAAAGTCTGAGTCATTTAAGCTTTCAGCCGCGCTTTTTAAGTTGGTTTGATTTGTTAACATGCATCCAAGAACCATCATTTCATTGTCTTTTGAGGCTGGCGCTTCTCTAATTGTTATTGTCATTACTTAACTCCGCTTCAATAAGGTGATATTATTTTTTTGGCCAACAACCTGTTGGTCAATTAGAAACCCTAGATTTTTAAATCGTCTAACATCTGTTAGAAAATTACTGTAAGCTGGTTGAAGGTATATCAACTGTTGTTTTTTTAGCATAGTGTCTTTCATTTGAGTTGTTATTCTACAGCTAGTATATAGTGACCTTTACGGCTTGTAACTTTATTTATAATCTCTTTAAGATCATAATTTTCATGATCATTTGGTCCTGAGACATAGAAAGGAGCTCCATCTTTACCAAATGAAAATTTTTGATTATAAGGCTGGTTACTTTCGATAAAGGATGAGGCTACTTTATTCCAATTTCCGTTGGGATGGATTTCTATAGATTTTGCGTAATCAATAGCTCCTAAAATAATACTACGGGCCTCTTGATAGGTTACGCTTACTAAATTGTGGTCTGTATTTGATTTTAATATAGAGTTTAGCGTCTGTTTGTTAATACCAGGCTTAACAATTACGTCTTTGAGGCCAAGGCACCACGTATCGATCAAATAGCTAATGAACACATAGCCGTTATCAGTTATTTCTCGAATAATATAGACAGGAGTTATTCCAATTTCTTGCCAATTTTCAATGACTTTGCAGTCAATAACAGGAAATTTGGAATTAACTGAGGCTAATTCATCGATGTTTCCATTTTTGATGATAGGAAGGCAACAAAATTTAAATTTTTTACCACTTTGGCATTTACAAGGTGCATACTGATCGATCATTAAAAAAGTCTCCTTTATTATTAGAGTTTAATTATTTAGCGTCTAAGAATTTGATTATCTTACAACGAATATAGTGTGTTAGATATGCTGAAGTCATATAAATCATGCGCAGCATATATATCGCCATGATATGTTATTTCTGTGCTTTAGTATATTTTTTTACAGCTTCATTCATATAGTTTGTTCCCTTTGACCCCACATAATCTGGCCAAACACTGTCTGGCTAAATTGAAATTTTGGAGATCCTTTAGTAAATTGGGCCATGTAATATTATATGTCGTGTATGACAAAGTCACTAAAAGCATATACAACATATTTGTTAGTAGAATATGTCACCTCTGTGATTCAGTATATTTTTTTACAGCTTCATTCACATACTTTGTTCCTTTCGACTCTACAAATGTTGCTAGAGATTCCTGGATTATAGATGTTACAGAACGTCTATCCCAATAGGCTATCGCTTTTATTTGTTCGTATACATCAGGGTTTAAGTAAATGGTTGTTCTTGTTGTAATTTCTTCTTTTGCTTGCACTTCGGGTTCATCTATAACTGCGGTGCTCTTGGTGTTCTGATGATGCGAGGTATCTTCTTTGATTTCGTGGCGATTACCCAAGATAGAGTCTATGCCTTTAGAAAAATTTTTACGTGTCATGGTCCACTCCCCTATTTATGGCGTTTAATGATTTCGTTACAGAGCGACTCATAATCAGCGGCTCCATTGGATTTTGAATTATAACGAAAGATATCTACCCCGTGACTAGGTGCTTCTGCAAGGGCTACGTTGTCGCGGATTTTTGTTTTAAAGACATCTTTCTTAAAATGATTTTCGATTGCTGTCGCAATATCTTTATTCAGTACTTTTCTGGCATCGTATTGTGTGATGAAAACCCCACCTAATTTTAGATGTTTATTTAGTCTTTTTTGAACTTTATTAATGATGTCTGTCATCTTTGACATGCCCTGAAGAGATAAATACTGAGCCTGAATTGGAATGAGTACTTCATGAGCAGCTGTTAGGGCGTTAATTGTTAAAAGTCCAAGAGACGGTGCGCAGTCTATAATAATATAGTCATATTTGTTTTCAAGTGAGTTCAAAGCTTCTTTTAAAATGACTTCTCTACCTGCTTCCGAGGATAATTCAACCTCTGCCCCTGCTAGATCTAGTGTGGAAGGAATGATATCTAAATTTGGAACAATGTTAAGAATGCACTCTAAGCTAGATTTTTCACCATGCAAAACTTGATAGACTGTTTTTTCTGTATTTTCAATGCCTAAAGATAAAGAAAGATTTGCTTGTGGGTCTAAATCAATTAGAAGGACTTTTTTTCCTTTTCTAGATAACCCTGCGCCCACGTTGCAAGCTGAACAGGACTTCCCTACTCCGCCTTTATGATTGCTAAAGCATAAAGTTTTAGCCTTAGCCGTAGTTTTCCCCATCGTATCCTCCTTAATGGCATATGCGGTGACATTAGCATATTGTAAGATTAAAGCAAATAAGATGTTTTGGTCATACTATATGCTGTTGTAAAAATAATATGACTACATCATCAAGTGTGACAAGTGTGTTTATTTTTTTTAGTTTTCTGGTGAGGGTTGGCGGTCTGGTTGGAGTTGCAATGAGATGTGCTTTTTGATTGTGATGATTTAGTCACACTATATCCATTGTGTGATATATATGCTCTGTGCGTTTAATATGCTTTATATTTGTGTAACATCAATCCAATGGGACGATTTTCTTGATGTAAGTTATGTTGAAGCTGATTAATGTGATATTGGCATATTTGTCATATAGTGTGCTTTGTATGATTGAAGTATTAAAAGAGAGCGTGTTGGTGTGGTTGGGGTTTTATTTTTTGATTAGAAGAGGGGGTGAAACTCGGCCGCCTTTGCTGAGGTGGTTATAAAAGTGTGATTCCTTTGGGTTTATGATTTCTCTGGTCGTTGTATACTAACTCGGTTATATATGATGTGTATGATTAGAATGGTTTATATGTCATATATGTGTAGTAAATATAATAAGTATGATATTTGTTATTCTTTTGAATGTGAAAGCGTTGTTAGATATGTTGAAATGTTGAAGAGGGGAGAGGGGAGTCGGAAGGGTTTGCTTTAAGATTTTTCATAATCGCATCTGATAAATATGTTTAATATTTCTTTTATGACTAATACGTTTAAGCTGTTATTGAAATATAAGTCATCAAGTATGTTATTGTCTTCAAATATGCTAGAGATGTAACTTCATTCCCTCATGAGTCCCTACAAAACCGAGTCGTTCATAGAATTGCATAGCTCTCTTGCGTTTTTTATTTGTGGTCACTTGAACAAATAGCTTGCGCAATCTCGCTTCTTTAGAGGCGA
>CALBHK010000133.1 GCA_937894565.1 uncultured Chlamydiae bacterium | reverse complement strand
CATGATTTACCTATCTAAAAATTGAATAATTGATTTTTGAATTTCACCCTTAATTTCAGGACTCCCTCGATCACATAAATCTATGTGCCGAGCTCCCTTCACATAAATAACTTGAACGCCGGACTCAGGCACGACGCCTTCATCCGGTTCATCATCTATTGCTCCAAAGCGTAAAATCTCTAATTCCGGATTTCTTGGGAAAGGATACCTTCTGCTATCGAGGGAAATAACTTTTGAAACCATTTTGGGATGAGTCTGAGCCATCATCATAGACATATCGCCGCCGTTAGAATGGCCTATTAAAATCACTTTGTTCAGATCCAACTGTGGTTCTATTTTTTGCAGTTCATTCATCACAAACAAAATATTTTGAACACCACGTTCCCAAAGGGGTTTTCTCCTATCAAATAGATTTCCTGTCGTAGGAAGAGGCTTATCTGTCTCTAGATCATGCTGGATACTCACCACAAAATAACCGTTTGCCGCTAGGGCATTTGCGATAAACGAATATTCCGTGTTTTTAGCACCATAACCATGGCTGATGATCACCACAGACTTATTTATCGTTTCCCCTTGATAAATAACCACGGGGACATTTCTGCCTCGGGTCTTGTCAAACATATCAAGCGTTTTGCTTTCTAGAGCATAAGCATTACTAAAAGCTATGCAAGAGAATATGATGGCAAGCAATAAGTTAAATCTAGATTTCATCTCACCTCTCTTTCAATCAATCCAACGAGCCTTACCGGTGCCTCTGTGCCATCTTTAATTTTGATGGGCAGGGCCATAACAAAGCCTCCGGTCGGTGGCATACTACCTAGATTTGCTACATTTTCTATGATGATCTTATCCGCGCCTAAAAAGATTTTATGCACCTTAAAACCATCTTCCGGGCGATCGGGTGAAAGCGTATCAATACCAATGGCGCTCACGCCTCGTTCAAGCAAAAGTGATGCGGCTTCAGAGGATACGGATGGAAACACATGGTTGTTATGATATTTAGAAGGTGTGTGCCAAAATTTGCCCCAGCCGGTTTTAACCATCACGCATGAGCCAGCTGCGATCTTGCCATGCTTATTTTCAAAATCCGCTATATCTTGCACGCTCAAGGAATAACGCTCTAAGCATTTGCCTGATACATCGATGACCACGCACGGCATGATCAAATCATTGACATCCAAATCATGGATGAATCTTCCACCAGGAATACAGTGACTTGGCGCATCCATATGCGTGCCGATCCCAGCATGCATTTTAACTTTCATGACGCGGAATTTATCTTCGCCTTGGCAATCAGAATAATCTATATGCACATCATGATTAAACCCGCATCCACCATTCCATGTAGGGATTGTGCTATCAAGTGCTTGGGTTAGATCGATGAGCTTATAGGGGAAAATCATAAAACCTCTCAACTCAATTTCTTCGCAAACCACAGCACCAGGTCATCATCAAGCGCATAGCTATTACCTGGAATCGTGGGTTCGTAATTATAAGTAAGGCCCTTGCCATCTGGGATATAGCCGCGCTTTACATAAAGTTTTTGAGCTGGTCCATATCCACCATCTTCGCCTTCATATAGGCCAACCCCGATACCAATGATTTGGCTTTTTGTTAGCGCTTCTTTTTCCGCCGCGTCAAGCAGTAAGGAACCAATGCCCATTTTTCTGAATGAAGGTAATACGTTCAAATCCATAATCTCTGGTATGTTTTGGGCTTTAAATGACGGATATTGTGATTGCCATTTTAAGGTTACATAACCGGCAAATTCGTCTTGGACGTGAGCCACCCAAACGATTCGCGCGCCTAGCTCTTGTTCCTTTAAATATCCTTCAAAAAGGGATACTGGTTTATTCCAGCCAATTTGGTTAAAGGCGTCATAAATAACTGCAATGTCTTTTTCTATAAGCGCGCGAATTTGAATCTGATTTATCATAACAACTTACCGACAGGAACATCGTTTGGATCAGATTCATGACCTTCAGGGTCATCAAACGGCATGCTGCAATAGCCGTTTTTGAGATAAAACCTTAAACTGCTTTGTCTGGATTCAGCATGAATGCTTTTAACGCCTAAACTTCGTAGCCATTTCTCTATAAGCGACAAAAATTGACTACCAGAATTTTGATTTCGATTATTCTCATCAGTGACAATAATACGAATTGCCGCTCTTTGATTTTGCCAAAACTGAATATGAGCGTAACTAATAATCTCGGTGCCTTGATACAAAACAAGATGAGCATGCTCTTCATGGTTAAAAGTCCATGTGTATGGATCTTCGATTGCCTGAGGGCCAAAGAAATAGGTGTCACGAAAATGTTTGGCTGCAGCCCATTCAGAACGATGGGTGCATAGCACAAATCGGTGCTTGTTGAAGCCAGACTTTTGTAAGATATTTTGGATAAAGTCATGCTTACCCAAAGTATATCCTCTATAAATAGAGTCGTTTTTCTGGTGGGAAGACTCTTCTGCAATCAGTTTGTATTTAAGCAGCGCATATTCATCCCGAGCACTAGGGTTCTCCCGCAAATGATCCCTAAACAAAATATTTAATTCAATTTCAGGATCGTTTTCTTCAAAAACATGAAGATTGATATTTCTATCAGCCGTTCTTATCGTGAAGCTTCTGCGCAGAGGGATATTAAACCCACCTCTATATTTATACCCTATAGCTTCCAATTGTGATTTATCAAAAAACCAAATTCTGACAACTGCTATAATGTCTATCTTAGGCTTAGCAGCCAAGCCTTCTACTCCCGTTGAGCCGACATGATGAATAGCAATGCAGTTATCAGCTAATGCTTTTTTAATGAGAGCCGCCTCAGCCTCAAATATATTCGGCCAATTAGCGTCATAGGGTTTAATTTCAACACGGTCTATTTTTT
>CALBHK010000132.1 GCA_937894565.1 uncultured Chlamydiae bacterium | reverse complement strand
GCTGCCAGTGCTTAGTTTGATGCCTTTGACGGAGGGTTGACAACGTCAATCACTCCAAGGGAAAGAACTTAGGTTAAAAATTTGTGGTGAAATGCTTAATTAAGAGCCGGCGCTGCATATCGATCCAACCCATATAAAATTCGTAATGCTGTTCCTCCGTAAAAAACTGCGTGTTGAAAAAATTGGTGACGAGCCAGCCCCAGAAGGGCTGTTTGTTGTAAAATTTCCCTCAATTTATCTATTTGAGACATGGTATCTGGGTAGCTGCTAAGCATTTGTTTAATGATTGAATCGAAATTCATAGTACTCCTACTAAATCTGCAAGGTAATAGACATCCTAGGTTGGAACTCTTTTCTTTATTCTTCCAGAATTCCTATTTTAAATGGGAATTCAAGTGAAAGTAGATGTAAAAATAGCCAGAATTACCACTACTCATGGGAATTCTGGCTGAAAAGAGCCGCGCTTCTTAAAAAATAAAATAGATGCTTTTTTATTAGTAGTGTATGCGACATGTCAGCTTTCATTAGCAAAGAAATCCCGTAGCTTATCTTGCGTTAAAGGGAGACCAGCCACTGCTATTCCTTAGCTCTTCATAGCGGACGCTGGGCACGCGTCCATTTTCAATGTCATCGTGCCATTCTTTTACAATCGCTGCAAAAGCCGGAATGGCGGCTGCAATTTTTGATCCATTTAGATCTTTTAAAATGATGTTTTTATGAAAGAAGAGAAGATCGGCCTTTTCGCTAAATCCAAACACTCCAGCTTTAGGCTCTGGTGCCCCATTATATTTCAGCGCTGCTTTAAAAACCTCTTCTCCAAAAATACCAGAGGGTACATGACCAACCGGGCAACCCATTAGAAAAAATCGACCATCGCTGGAAATTTCTAAATTGATTTTAATCCCTCCAGGCAGGGGGATTTGGCACGTATTATTGGCGTTGGGAGATAATTTAAGTCCATAAGCTTCTCCTATCTCTGAAAGCAAAGAGCTGTATAAATCACTGGCCATGTTGAGCTCCTAAGGAAGTATGTATGAATAAATTACATGTTTGGGCATCGCGAAAGCTCTCGCGGTTGAACGATCGGAAACGAACCTGTATTAATAATACAGGGTCGTTTCCGATTGCTTTAACCCCGTGGCGCTGGCGAGTCCAAACATTTAATTTATTCATACACACTTCCTAAGTCTTTTTTATCCTGATGCATATACCCCTATCCTGTTTCTTTTGTTTGTGTAATTTAATTTTTTCCTTGAAGGTAATTGGGCAATCCATGATTTTAAGGGATGATCAATCTTAAGGAGTTCATATGCGAAATGGTCGATTTTTTATTTTCTTCCTACTGTTGCTTATTTCTCAAATAGAGGCTAAGAATGAGACCTATCGCGTGATTTTAGAACCTAGGTTTCAGACAAAAATCTCTTCTGAAGTGACCACTACTGTAAAAGCCGTTCATAAAAAAATGGGAGATTCCTTTGCAAAAGATGAGTCTTTAGTTGAGCTGGACGAGCTGCTTTTTAAATATAATTATAACAAGGCCCAGGCGATTAAAGAAAACGCCGAAACTAATTTAAACACATATCAGGAGCTATTTGATGAGCAATCTGCTTCAAGAACGCAGTTGAGCGAGGCAAAAGCCGCTTTTTCTGTAGCGCTAACAGAGATGGCCCTGGCAGAAAAGGCACTGCATGCCTGTTTGATTAAGGCCCCTTATGCGGGCAAGGTCCAAGAAGTTTTTGTAGAAGAATTTGAGCGTATAGAGGCTGGTAAAGAGTTAATTAGTTTAATTGATGACACTGTGCTGATCGCTAAGATGTTAGTGGATGCAGAATTGCTCTCAGAAATTAAAGTGGGCAAGGTGCTTTCTGTAGAGATTCCATTGATCGGTAGGGGTTTTAATGCGGTGATTACTCAAATTGCAGCAGGCGTTAACCCTGCTAGCGGTTTAATTAAAGTGGATGCTCAAGTAGACAATGCAAGCGGTGTTTTAAGGGCCGGTATGTTTGGTATTGTGCGCATTGAAAAACGTGAACCCGTGCGCTCTGAAGTCAATAGCCTTCAGGAGCTTCCTTTGCCCTTATCTCCTGCCTTTCCAGAGAAAAACCCCTAAAAAGAAGAGCATTCTATGCTAGAAGAAGATGTACGTACAACAAATTTGCTGGCTAGTTTAAATCAACTTAATTTAAAAGCCTTTGGTGCAGCCTCTAAAGAGGCCCTTATTTTTCAGATTTTAAACGATACAGTGCATCTGGTTCCCTATGATAGAGCTTTTCTTTGGGATTTGCGCATGCAGCCCCCTCACTGTCTAGGTATTTCTGGTCAGGGGAAAGTAGAGGAAAACCTGGAGTTGATTGCTCGTATGAGCTCCATGGTTAAAAAAATCCCTCATCCGGAAAAAGCTCAAGTCATGAAGATGGATAAAATAGAGAGATCCCATAGCCATGAGGTGGGAGCTCCTCAAGAGACGTATAAAGCTTTATGGCTGCCTATTTTTGTAAAAGAAAAATTAACCATGGGCCTATGGCTGGAGCGCCTGGAAGGTGATGAATGGAATAAATCTGAAATAAAAATTTTATCTTTGCTTATGCAGGGTTATGGACTAGCTTTGCGCGGGCGTCTTCCGCTTATTTTTTCCAAAATATTTCCAAAGTTACCTAAAAAATTGACCTTATTTCTTTTTTCAGCTTTTTTAATTGGTATCTTCTTTTTCTTGCCTATTCCTTTAAGGGTAGTGGCTCCTTGCGAAATTGTGGCCGAGGATCCCTTTTTGGTCTCAGCCCCTCTTGATGGCATTATAGAAAAAATGGTAGTCACACCAGGGCAAGAAGTGGTAGTTGGAGTGTTGTTGTTTCAATATGATAAGCGCATTCCTTTGCAAGAATACCGCATAGCGGAAAAACAGGTGCAAATTGCACAATCACAGCTTGATCGGACGATGACAGGTGGATTGAATGACCCCAAACAGCTCGATGATGTGGGCGTTTGGCAGTTAGAGCTTGAAAAAGAGAAGCTTAATTTTGACTTGGCCAATTTTCGTAAAAGTCAATTGGATGTAAAAGCTCCTGTTGCCGGTACAGCGATTTTTGATAATCCGGATGAATGGCGCGGTAAAAAGGTGATGACGGGAGAAAAAATTTTGGTGATCAGCGCGCCTTCAAAAACAAAGGTGCGCCTATGGGTGCCAGAGAGCGATCATATGACTATTAGCAAAGAAAAGCTCATTAAAGTGGTGCTCAATATTGAGCCTTTGGTGAGTTACAGCGCTAAGCTTAATTATGTAGCGGATTATAGTATGGTGAGTGAAAGGGGGGTAACCTCCTTCACAGCAGAGGCGGACTGGGTAGAAAAACCTAAAAACTCTAAATTGGGACTTAAAGGATCGGCCATTTTATATGGAGAAAATGTTTCGCTTTTTTATTGGCTTTTCCGCCGGCCCATAGCTAAGTTGCGTACATGGCTGGAATGGTAAGAAGCTTGTTTCTTTTGACTATTTTTTTGGTCTGCAGTGCTTTGGTGCATAATCTGGAGTATGATCCTGATAAAATTCCCTTGCGCTTGGAAGGCGGCATACAAAATGATTCTAAAATATATCCCTCACAGCGCTTTAGCGTTTATTATCGCATTTATTACCATGGGGATATTAGCCTCACGCAAGAAGATCTGCCTCTTTTAAACATTGCTGAGATGAAAAAGATTGGCGGCGTGCAAGTGAGTGAAGGGGAGGAGGGGGCTTATCACTATCAGGAATTTGTACAGGTATATGAAAAAAATAAAGAGGGAAAAATTCAGGTTGGAGCCTCTCATGTGAAAGGAATTGCCAAATTAGAAAATCGCGAGAGAAACGTAGAAGTGGAGCTGCCTGCCAAGACCATCACAGTGCTTCCCTTTCCAGAAATTGGCAAACCTCCCGCATTTAATGGAGCAATCGGTCCTCAGAGCATGCAGGTCAGTTTAGAGGGATCTTCCAGTGTGGGAGAAGGCGATTTAATGCAATTAAAAATTGCTGTCTCTTCTCCTGAGCATCCTTCTACTATTCATTACCCAGATATAGCCTGTCAAAGCGGTTTTAGCGGATTTTACCAGATCGGGGAGTTTTCTTCGCATGTAGAATCTAGCGGCTCTTCAGTAACATTTGGAGTGGATGTCCGCCCTTTATCTGCTTCAGTCACAGAGATTGCGCCTATCCAGTATGTCTATTTTAATCCTCGTAACCAACAATATGAAAAACTCATTTCTAAAGCGATCCCCATTCAAGTTAAACCCATTCAAGAGCCATTGGAAGAAGTAAAGGAATTAGCCATAGAAACCGATTGGAAAAATTATTTGTCAGGCGCTCAGGAAGAGGAGGAAAGATTAAACTCAGATCTCCAAAGCAGCGAAAAGGCGCAGAATGATGAAAAATTGGGGGATATCTATTTCAAATTAAGAGAATATCCTTTTGCTGCGTATCATTATTATAAACATTCTCTCCAACATCCAGAAGGGGAGAAAAAATTAGAGCAAGTGCTAGCCAAATTACAGGTTAAGAAGATTGAGATGGGCTCAACAAATAGACCATGGGTATTTTATTTGGGACTATGCGGGCTTCTTTTTAGCGTTATCTTCATTTTATGCAAAAAAAAGAGCTTTGCAGTTATGGGGGGAGTTTTAACGGCAGCGCTTTTGATTCTTTCTTGTGTGCAGTATTATCAACGACCTCTTGTGGGGCTGCTTGTGGAAGCGGCCGTGATGCATCAAATGCCGGACGAGCGTTCGCCCTATGTAAGAGAGCTGCCCTTAAAAGAGGGCGAGGGGGTGCAGATATTGGGAATAGATAAAGGGCGCTCTTGGGTGAAGATCAAAACGGGAGTGGGCAAAGTAGGGTATGTGCCAATTGAAAAAGTGCGCGCCTTATAGCAAAAGGAATTCCAAGCCCGAAACTTCCTCTCGTGCCCGTGCCCGTGCCCGGGCACGCACACGGGCACGAAGAAGAAATCTGGGCACGGGCACGAGGGGGAAGTTTCGAATCTGCGGTTTACTCTTCCTAGATTCTTCCCCCGAAAGGCATTTTGCTAATCCACTGGCGCATCGCTTTTTTCACGCTTGTTTGAAGGATTCATTCTGACTAAAACAGGACGGTCCAACGCATCATAGATCAATTTGTCAGGAAATACTACTGCAATGCCTTTTGAAGATCTTCGTGCTCAAAAGCAGAAGCCATCCGATCAATCTCTACTTTTCTTATTTTAAGTTTTGTGGCCTCTTCACGCCATAAAGCAGTTGCAGATCCCACTTCTTTATACATCTTTTTTGCTTGTACATTGTCGAGATCAAAATAATGTGCCACACTAACTGCTACATCAAGAGATGCGCTAGGATCTATTAGATCGATTGCGGTGGATAAAATTCTTGGTTTAATATCTGTTGGTGTGGGATTTAAATCATATGCAGGAGACAAACGCCAACCAGACAGTCCAGAATAGAGAAAAGCGTGATTGCGCAAATGATCATCCACATTAGAAATCAATACGTTAAAAACAATACGGCGCCATAAAGCTTCCAGGTCTTCTTTAGGTGAAGCGCTCATTTGCCGGATAGCATCGGCAATCTCAAGATAACTATGCATTTCGTTATCTTTTGCCCCTAAAACACTCATTGCAGACAGAAATGGGATACGGATATTTTTTTTTCGATCGAACCTTCTAGACAAAAGGATTTGTTGACGTGCTACTGTTTCAATGCGCCACTCTGGCACTTTAATTCCCGCTTTGTTTGCCAGTGAAAGAGCAACAGCTTCCCATGCAATGGTATTTATTTCATCATCCTTGCGTGGGAATTTGGCAATAGCTAAATGATCATCTTTGTCTCTTACAGAAGATTTGGGTCTAGCCCCTCCCAATGAAGAACCTGGAGCAAGCAATAGTCGAAGATCTTCTTCAGTGTCCGATTCTTGCATGACATGGCTTGCAGCAGTGAGTAGTTTACCAACTGCGACTAAAGGGGGAATATGATTTTTGTCATAAGTAGTTAAGAAAGGACCTTGTTCCTCTCTTTTAAAACGCAATGCACCTTGTCTCCCTTCATCATCGACCATCAATAAAAAATCAATTTCCTTTAATGCACGCGCAGTTCGCTTTTCATGTTCAGCATTTTTTCTTTCAGAGCGACGCATAAGTAAGCGACCCCAACGATCTGGGGCAGAATCATCAATTGCGCCAAAGAGAGGTTTATCGGATGATGCATGAAAAGAACCGGCAACTAATTTTAAGGCTGGATCTAACGAAAATCGTTTGGGATGGTTTAACCAATTACGGTCATATTCAAACGACATGCTTTCTCGCCCATTACGAAAGCGGCTCCAAAGCTGGCCTACTTTCACCGGAGCGCCCATTAGATCTAAATAAACCAAAATGACTTGCTCCATTCACTCTTCCCCTTTTTCTTTTCGGGAGATGCGAATACGCTTTGGTAAATTGTCAGCTTCTAATCCTAAACCTAATGTATCAAATGTTGGATCGGCTAATTCGACCAGTCGTTCAATCATTCCTAAAACAAATAAAATTTTGGCGTAAGCTCCCAAAGAAACTCCATCGTCGCCCTTTTCGATTTTAGTCAAGGTTGCGCGACTAATTGATGCTCTTTCAGCAGCAAGTTCCATGGTAATTCGACGCCTTTTTCTAGCATCGCGAAGATCCTGCCCAAGCTTTTTTAAAGCTCTTTTAACGGGAAGAGGGGTATTTTTAATGTTCATAATATTAGTCCGTATATACTTTATCGTATAAGATTGCAGGCATTAAGTAAATAAATTTCGGGTTGAATCTTGAATTGGATTCCAGATTATCTCCAGGTTAAATTCTTCACGGTAAGGAAAAAACTAGATTCTTCCCCCGAAAGGTATTTTGCTAATCCACTGGCGCATCGCTTTTTTCACGCTTGTTTGAATGATTCGAATATCTGTTTGGGGGTTTTCTTCTTTCTTCTTTTTAATGACAGAGTGGAGCTTTTTATCAATCTCGTCTATAAGCCTCTCTGCTGCCTCGCATAGCGGTTTTTCTTTGTCTTGAAAATCAAGCTCTTTATCTAACAAATGGTTAAGAGCTATCTTTTTCAAGAAAAGCGCGTCCTCTTTTTTGTCTAATTGCAATGTTTTAATTAAATGCCTGTAAATATAGAAATTAGTTTGGGAGATTTTCCATAAAAAGGCTTCCACTTCTAAATAGTTAAAAGTTTTGGTGTTGAGATAGGCGTAGTGTTTGCATCTGCCCTCATGAAAAATAAAATAGGAAGGATTCATTTGACTGTACTGTTCTTCTCCATTGATTAAAGGGGCTAGTTCTTCGCAAAGAGGATTAAGCCATTGGAGGTCTTCTTCAACGATCGGATCTCTTTGACTTGCCCACTTTACATTAGAAAGTGAAAGGTCTCCTTTGTGCATGATTTTAAAGCGCCCTTTAGGATCTATATAGTGGCAAGTTAAATACTTTTCGTTGTTTGTTCCATAATTCTCAATTTCAGCTTCTTCCATACCAACAAATGCGCAGTGGCGGCTAATGACTATGATCTGATCGGGATGGTCTTTTCTTGTGTAGACGTGGTGGCGGTCAATTTCTTTTTTTTCTACTTCCAGCTTTTCACCTATTTCTATACCCGTTTGGATTATTTTGGATTCTTCAACTTCCAATCTCCATTTTTCAAGCTTAGGATCGCTTGTTTTAAAAATATCCAAATAGGTCTCTTTGAATTTAGTCATACCTAATTTAAGCTCTAGAGTCGCTAATTTTTTAACTTTCTCTTCGGGTGTAGATTCGGGAAGCCGTAATTGAATAAAGGCAGCTAAACCACGATGCAGGCGATGCACACCAAGCTGTCTTTTAGGAGAGATAAGAGACTCTAATTTGGATTGATTTAATTCAGCGCACCAGGCCGCCATCTCTCCCTCTTCTTTTTCATTAAGCTCTTTATCTTCTAAAAGATTGCAAAGAGCGTTATAGGGCAGAGGCTGTAATTGGCAGTGGCGCAGGTGCAGCAAGTCGCAAGCCGCTTTAACCGAGTCGAAAAGCTCTTGTTGTCCTTCCCACGCCTCATTAAAAGCTGCGGGCGGTGTTTTGACAAAGCGCAGGATGTGAAGTTTCCAGCTTAAAAGAGTTTTTTCTTGTTCTTGTTCAAATATTGTGCTTTGGCAGCTAATTTCAAAGGCGTTTTTTGCTTCATTTAATTTTTGAATGGAGATTTCAAATGCTTCTTGCATAAGATAAAGAAGCTTCAATTTATTTTTTTCTCTTAAATTCTTTTTGCCTAATTGATCTGTGCAAAAATAGAGAATAGAGTAAATAATGCCTGGAATCCATCCAGAATAAGCTGTCTTTCCATTCAAAGAGGGAACGAATTGATCATCTTTGATGGTGTTGAGAAGGTATCCCAGTTGACTCTCATTCATATGCTATCCTCTTTTTTTAAAGTAGAATAAAATATAAAATATATAAAAGTCGAGGAAAAATGAAATACCTAGTTATTTTAGTCTGTTTAAAATTATTTGTAATGCTTTATTTAATTAATCTAGGGGGGATCGCTCTGGGGCCTGATGAAGCGCAATACTGGACGTGGAGCCACTCTTTAGATTTCGGCTATTACAGCAAGCCCCCAGGCATAGCTTGGATGATAGCCTTAGGAACTGTGTTTTGGGGGTCTACAGAGTTGGGGGTGCGCTTATATGCCCTGATACTTGGATCGTTGCTGCCTTTTGTCGTTTATTATTTAGCAATTTGTGCAGGACAAAATAAAAAAGTGGCGCTTTATTCGGGTGTATTGATGGCCCTGACGCCTTTGGGATTCCTTTCGACTCTTTTTGCAACAACCGATGTTGGATTTGTCTTTTTTTGGGTACTTGCAACAGCTGTTTGGGCAAGGGCTATGGAAAAAAAAGAAGCAATAAATGCGTATGCTTTTGCTATTTTAGTGGCTTGCGGCGCTCTTTTTAAATGGCCTATCTACATTTTATGGGCATTAGCTCTCATTTTTTATTGGAGGCAGTGGTCTGTTTTTTTATTGGCGTTATTAGGCCTTCTTCCTAGTTTATATTGGAATATCTCTCATGATTTTGCGACCTTTAAACATGTAGGGGCCACGATTGATGGGGGCTCTTCCAAGGGGAATCTTTTGGAATTTATAGGTGCTCAGGCAGCGCTTGTTTCTCCTCTTATTTTTCTTTTTTTTATTTACGCATCTTTTTTCTGGTTTAAAAAAAGAAGAGAGATGGGACGGGGAATGACTTTGTGCGCTTATCTCACGTTTCTGCCCTTAGGAGCCTATTTGATAGCTTCTTGTTTTCAGAAAATTCAAGGGAACTGGTGTGTATTTGTTTATCCCACAGCCTTTGTGCTAGTGGCTTCTGTGTTTGAAAAGCGATCTAAATGGTTGCAGGTGGGGATTGTTTTATCTGCATTGTTAACCATATTCATACTGATGCTACCTACAGGAATTGCTAATGGGTGGCTGCCCCAAAAAATGAATAAAATGAACCCCTTTAAAGAGTGTGTGGGATGGAGGGAGCTTGCTCCGTTAATTGAAAAAATAGAAGAGAGAAAGAGCTGGTTTCTCTTTTCTCATACCTATCAGATGGCAAGCGAACTAAGTTTTTATAATAAGGAAAAAAAACGTGCCTACTTCTTTAATATAGAGGGAAGAAGGCGCAACCAGTTTTCGTACTGGCCTCAGATGGAAGAGGAGGAAAAGGGAAAAAATGGGCTCTTTTTTACCTTGGATAAGGGAAAAAATTGGGAAAAAGAGCTTACGTCGTATTTTGAGCAAGTGGAATTGGATGGAGAGTATTCTTTGTTTAGTGCACACGGAGAGGCGTTAAAGGTGGTCAAGGTGTATCGTTGCTATCACTACAATGGAAAAATGCCTTCCTCACAAGATCTCTACTAAATACAGAAAACAAGAAGAATTACAGAATGGGCAGGATAAAGATACGGCATATGATTAACGCCTTTCTTTTTCCAAAAAATAAAAAAAAATAAAATTTTATACTTTATCTTATCTAGTATAATTATCCTGCCTATCCTACCGCCCAAAGGGCGATCCTGCCCATCCCATACGCATCAGGCTAACTCTTGCAGTCCTTCAGACTGCGATATCTAACCCATTC
>CALBHK010000131.1 GCA_937894565.1 uncultured Chlamydiae bacterium | reverse complement strand
AGGCAATCCGGAGGCCCAGTTTATATGGATCCGGATCGGGTCAAATAAAGGCAATCCGGAGGCCCAGTTTATATGGATCCGGATCGGGTCAAATAAAGGCAATTCAAGTGCCTCGTCGACAGAATCGTTTAACAAGCATAGTGCAAGGAAGAAAAATGATTTCTAAAACTTTTTTCGCTCCAAAAATCAGCTTACACAAGCAATGACTACTTCTACTGACAAGATTTTCGACTCCATTCTGAACGTTCTCAGACTGGGGTTTTACTCCATCCCTGACGCGATGGACAAACTCAAGGACCAGGCTTTTCTCGATACGCTCAAAGGAGCAGTTAAGCCAATCATTGACTCTGAAGTCAAATCGGTTCAGCAGGTACCGTTTCGACCTGCTACTCAATCGCCTATCTCCTCGCCTACTCCTACGTTCACACCAACGTTGCCCACGCCTACTCCCATGTTCACACCAACGTCCAAGCCCTTCCAAATGCCGCCGTATATGCCTCAAGGAGCTCCAGTTCAAATCACAAGGCCTGCCCGTCTTCCAAATGTTCCATACGAAAATGCGTGGAAGATATTCCAGAATCAATCCGGCAAATCGTTGCAAGATGCTGGTGCTGCATGGCAAGATATGGATTTTGAAACCAAGACAAAATATTACATGATCTCTAACGAGAACAAGGCTATCGCTTACGTTAACGATCCATACAAAAGACCCATTCCCGCCTTCAGCAACACCACTGCGCGTGAAGTATTCACACTAAAAAATGGAAAGGGTATCAAAAAAGAATTTAAAATCGCAGATGCTAAACTTCTGACAAAGACAATTGGAGATTGTTTTTCAAGCATCTCTGCAGAGGAGCATGCTTTATGGACTGCTCAAGCTGCAGAAATCACAAATTTCGAAAGACGAATGTATGATGACTTTGTACAACGATATAATGCCTACAAAGTAGGAGGTGCACCTACTGTAGCACCTGTAGTTCCAAGACAATATGTACAGCCGAAGATAAGCACATCTCCTGTAAATCTATCCCCTCAAATCGCATCCATTCTTTCACAGGCTAAACCAGTTTCTCCTGTAAACATCACCCCTGTAATGAACACTCCTGTAAATATTACCCCTGTAATTGAGAACACTCACGTGATCGAGAGCACTCCTGTAATTGCTCCTGTAATCGAAGTTTCCGAACAGACACAACTCGATTCAGACAATATTATTATGGAATAAACACATATAAAAAAACGTTATGGGTACCCAATTGGGTACCCATAACATACTTAGGAAATGGAAGATTCACTAATGTTGAGTTGTGAAAGTAAGACCGATGCAACAGATGCTGCATGGGCACAGCGTTGGATTAACGAGTTTAATTGTAATACAGATCCTCCGAAGCAGGAAGTTAATAAGATAAGCACCTCTCAAAGGAAGCATGCTGTTACGACATTGAGATGTAGTGCAGATAAGCAGACAGCCATTGCTCTGAGAAAGTTTCAAGAAGCTGCAGCCAATTTACGTGAAGCTATGGTTCTTAATGCACAGGCAGATCTGATCGAACAGTACCGTAGTCCACAGAATAAAAAATGATTTTTATTTTAACTTTCCCAAGAAAAACGGTTATGAATTGCAAGGGTTGCGTAGTAGTTGAGTCAAAGGGTGTTTCAGATGTCAATAGACATCCATTTGACATTGGACCAAAACCTCCTAAGGCAGGTTGTATTATTACTTGTCATGATAAGTATCTATTTGTTCAAACACTTCACGAAACGTGGGGCTTTCCTAAAGGATCCATTGAGAAAGGTGAAACTGAGGTCGAGTGCGCTGTTCGTGAAGTTAGAGAAGAGACAGGTGTAGACGTCAACGTTGACGAGAACAAGTACTGGAAAACAAGCAAGATCAAATTGTTTTTAGTTGAGATGGAATTATGTGGAGACAAACTGTTCGATAGTTTCAAACAATCTTCAGAGATTACTGGTATCGCTCTTGTTTGTGTTGAGTGCGTCCAAAACAAACTCAAACGATTCAACACGTATGCTCGCGATTACTTTTTCGAGGTGCACGATCTACAATTGGAAAAGTCTGTAAAATTGGAGTTGATGTATTCGGATTGCAAGTTTGGAGATAATTGTAGGAGGACATATTGCAAATTTCGACACACTAATGAACACAGGCAGAGGATTCTTAATACACCGAATTTGTGTCGATTCGGTCTTTCTTGTAGGAAAGAGGGCTGTACGTATAACCACGAATTATCACCTCTGAAGAAAATCGATTTTAACGAAGGCTGTAATAAACCTTGTTCTATTGCAGAGTTTTTGAAACCTAGATAAGTAGTATATCTAAAAACACGTTTTGAATAGCCAATTGGCTATTCAAAACTTTTTGTCGATCGGCTGTTTACACGCTCAGTTCAATTGACCCTAGTATTCTGCTGAAAAATGATTTTCAAAAAAACTTTTGCTTCAAAAATCGGCTTATGATGAGCATGATGAATGAAGTTTATGAGGATTCTTGGGCTCTCTCCCAAGAAAACGTTCCTGCGATCTGGAACGATGAAGACGTCCCTGTGAACTGGGACGATGACGTCCCTGTGAACTGGGACGATGATATTGAATCTGAAAGACGATGCGACGATTGCACAGGGGTGTGCACCTGTGAATCAGATAATGAGAACGACGAAAACGAGTACGTGTGCGAGAACGAAGATGTCTGTGAGATCGAAGAAACTCCAGACCAGAATGGATACTTGATGACGCAAGGAAAACGGGAGCGTTGCCAAAAAACGAAGGATGAAATCTCGGTTGTGGATGGAAACCGAGAAAACTACGGATCAAGAACCGAAGGACATGAGAACTCGTTCTCATCGAACGAGTTTGAAGACGAGACTGAGACCGAGGATGAATACTTCAAGAGAATCAAGCGTATTCAGAGAAGGAGGAATAGAAACAGAGCCGATGTTCCTCCTCCAGTTTCAATGACTGTTTCTATCTCGACTGTTCCCGTCAAGATGAATCCGTGGCAGAAAATGACTCCTCCAAAGATCTATAAGATTGGAGAGAAAGAAGAAGAGCCTGTGATTATTCGATCGAAGCCTCTCAATGAGACAAAGAAGCCTTTGATCGATCAAGATGGATTTTGTTCTGTTGTGAAGAAGGAAAAGAAAGAAAAAGCTCCAACAGCTACAAAGCCGTGCAAGTTTGGTGCTCGATGCCGATACACGGATTGTGGTTTTGCTCACAATGCTTCAGAATTGGTGAAGTGCAAGTACGATGACAAATGCAAGCGAGAGCACTGTAATTTCTTTCACACGAGGGAAACATTCGAAGCTTTCAAGGCTCGATTGGGTTAAGACTAATTAATAAGAACATGTACAATAGCGATAGCGATAACGATAATATAAACTATACTTTTGGAAACCACAATTGTGGTTTCCAAAAGCACTTGGAATGAATCCGAGAGATAACAGTGAATACAAAATTATCAAGCCGAATGATGGCGATTCCGAAATTAAGGATTATGGAAACGGAATCACATTAGAAGAAGAATGTAATGCCTCAGATCATACTACAGAAACATGGCGTAAGAATGGAGTGATTCACAGAGACAACGATTTGCCAGCCATTATTATTCGTGATTATTGGAGTGGTTATAAGCAATCTGAGGAGTGGTTTGTTATGGGTCGACCACAAAGAGCAAACAATCTACCAGTCGTTGTTAAGTATGACAAAGATGGAAATGTGATTGTAAGTGAAGAAGAACAAGAACGACAAGAGAGAATACGCGTGCTAGAAGAAGAACTAGAACAAGAACGATTACGTGTGCTTGAAGAGACAACTAAGATAGAAGAGCAGATTCGCGTAAACGAAGAACGAATCCGTGTCTTAGAAGGAAGGATGAAGTATTGTAATACTTAAGGTTCAATACAGCTCGATTGAAAGATGTTTACAACTAAGCATTGTTCAGTCAAAAACTCATAATCTAAAGCCGATCAATACACGTACTCAATTGAGTACGTGTATATTACTGTCTGTTTGTTAATGTGAACATAACCGTGTTCACAGCAGAAATGATTTTCATATTTTTTTGGCCGAACAATTCAGCATGAGTGCTGAGCAAAAAGTAGAGTTTGAAGAAAAGCCTGTTAACTACACAACTAGTTGTGTGAGTGAATACTCAGGCGATATTATGAAGTCGAAAACATGGTTTTTCAATGGTCTTAAACATCGAGAAGAAGATCTGCCTGCAGAAACCACATATTTTGACAATGGACAGGTCAAGTCGAAAACATACTACAAAGGCGGTATGCGACATAGACATGGAAAACCAGCTAGTATAACATACTATAGCAGTGGAGAAACGAAAGAAGAAGTTTATTACTTGCTCGATAAACAGAGCAGGTACAGCTGTATTAGTTTTGGAGATCTTCCTTCGGCAATCAGATACAACAAAGACGGAACTATCTCTTACAAAGAGTGGTGTGAGCAAGGCAAACTGAATAGACTGAACGATAATCCAACGTCTATTTCGTACTACAAAAGTGGAAATATCAAAGCGAAACAATGGCATGTCGATGACGAACTACACAGAGAAAACGATAAACCTGCAGAGGTAGAATACTACGACGAACCAGGAAAAGTAGCGTCTATGAGATGGTTTATTAAAGACAGACCATTCAGAGAAAATGGTTTGAAACGTTGCATTGAATACGATGAGGATGGAAAGGAAGTTGAAACAGAAATTTACGATGTTATTGATGAACCTGAACTCAAGAAGATAAATGTCAACAAAGCTCCTTTGGATGAGCTTTGTTGTATTCCTTTCATGTACAAGGAACATGCTCAAAAGATTATCGAGAATCGTCCTATCGATTCGTTTGAAAAGCTCATTTTAATTACTGGAAACAACAATATCTCTTCTACTTATGTTTCCTTCAAAGACTGAAAGATTGATATTCACAATTAGACACAAACAGTAATATACACGTGCACAATTGTGCACGTGTATATTACTGTTT
>CALBHK010000130.1 GCA_937894565.1 uncultured Chlamydiae bacterium | reverse complement strand
TCCTGTTGCCAAATTTTCTGAATTTCAGAAACGTTTTTCCAAACACCAGCTCCAAGTCCGGCAAGATAAGCTGCGCCCATTGCCGTTGTTTCAATTTGACGAGGGCGAACGACACGTGTTTGCAAATAGTCAGATTGAATTTGCATCAACAAATCATTTTGACTTGCTCCGCCATCAACTTTAACAGATTTGATTTTACGACCTAGATCTTTTTGCATGGCCAAAAGAATTTCTAAACAGAGTCAGCGGTGCCGCGATCGGCTCGTAACATAACGGTTGAGGTGTGGAACTCATCCAAAAATCCCTAGGAACCGGCCGGGGATACTCTGAATAAAGATAGAAAAAGCCTTTTATTTGCCTTAGCCTCGGGTATTTTTACCTGGGTCGATGCGTTGAATGCGCTGACAGAGTTATTAGGAACTCGATTAAAAAAATAATAATCAAAAAGACGGTTTTTAAGACCGTCTTTTTTTCTCTCTAAATTTATTTAAATGCTGGAATTCCAGTAATATAATTTCCAATGATTAATCTATGAATATCTTCAGTGCCTTCATATGTATTCACACTTTCAAGATTCAGCATATGGCGACCACATTGGTATTCATATGTAATTCCACTGGCTCCCAAAATATCACGAGTGATCCGCGCGTGCTTCAAAGCATTGGAAACGTTTTTCATTTTCGCCATAGAAATATGTTCTGGCAGGGCTTGATCTTTATCTTTTAATCTTCCGACGTGAAGAGCAAGTAATTGTCCTAAAGTAATATCAGTGTACATTTCGACAAGTTTGGCTTGCACAAGCTGAAAGCTTGCAATGGGTTTATCAAATTGAATTCGTGTTTTACTATAATTTAAAGCCTCATCATAACATGCCATTGAAGCCCCAAGCGCCCCGTAGGCAATTCCGAATCTGGCATTATTCAAACATGAAAAAGGACCTTTCAGACCGCTGACATTCAGCATCTGCGAAGCTGGGACTCGGCAATCTTCAAAAATCAATTCACTTGTTACAGATGCTTTTAATGAAAACTTTTTCTCGATATTTCGGACCGAAAAACCTTTCAAGTCTCGATCGACGATAAAACCACGAATTTTATTGTCATCATCCTTGGCCCAAACAATAGCGACCCCAGCCATTCCGCCATTTGTGATCCACATTTTTGAACCATTTAAAATATAGTCAGAACCGTCTTTTTTAACACGTGTTATCATGCCACCAGGGTTTGAGCCAAAGTCAGGCTCTGTTAAGCCAAAACAGCCAATTAATTCGCCAGTGGCCATTTTTGGCAAATATTTTTTCTTATGTTCTTCTGTGCCAAATGCTGAAATTGGGTACATGCATAATGCACCTTGTACGCTGACAAAACTGCGGATACCAGAATCACCTCGTTCAAGTTCTTGCATGATTAGTCCGTAGGACGTCGAATTAATCCCAGCACAACCGTAGCCTTGAATTGTTGCTCCTAATGTGCCCAATTCGCCGAGGAGCGGAATAAGTTCCCTTGGGAAAGTGCCATTTTCGTAATGAGTTGCTATCGTGGGCATGATTTCTTGAGTCACGAATTCTCGTAACGAATTGCGAATCATTTTTTCTTCGCTGGTCAAATGTTCATCGATGTTTAAGAAATCAGGTGCTTCAAAGGTTTTCATAAAATATCTCCTACAAAAAAAAGGGTACAACGCACCTCATTTTTTACGCAAGTAGAAATGACAAAAGGGCTTGTAAAGACGCATAATACACAAATGTCAAATACAGTAAATTCAATACCAATAAGTCCATCAAGTCATAAATCGAGCATTAATAATTTTGTCATTTGTATCGGAACAGTGAATGGTTCGGGCAGTCAGTCCGCAAATAATATTTTATTAAAAACTTTATTCAAAATGGGTGTTCCCGTCGGTGGGAAAAATGTTTTCCCTTCAAATATCGCTGGTCTTCCGACGTGGTTTTGGATTCGTGCATCAGAAAAAGGTTATTTGGGCCGTCGCAAAGAAGCCGACATCGTGATTGCCATGAATCCTCAGACACTTATCCAAGATCAAGCCACTGTTCGCTCTGGTGGATATTTTATTTATAACGCGGATGCAGGACAACTTCCTGCGGATTCAAAAAGAACCGACATTCACTACCTCGGTGTTCCATTTAAAAAACTCGTGGATGCGTCAACGGACCAAGTAAAAATTAAAAAATTATTGATTAATATCATATACGTCGGCGTGCTGACAAAGCTACTTCAATTAGACAAAGAGCTTGTTGTCAGTTGCCTTAAAGAGCAGTTTGGTAATAAAGATTCTGTTGTGGCGCCAAATCTTAAAGGTTTTGAAGTGGGCTATAATTGGATTGAGGAAAATGAAGTCGAAGTCCTCAGTGCCTTCAAAGGAGCTCTTCAATTCCGAGCACAAAAAATAACTCAATCTAAAAAATATATCTTAATGGATGGGAATACTGCTGCGGCTTTGGGAGCGATTTTTGGTGGAGGCTCGTTTGTTTCGTGGTATCCCATTACACCATCGTCTTCTCTTGTAGAAAATTTCATGAAGTATGCCGAAGAGCTTCGTAAAACTGATTCTGGGCAGAAAAAATTTGCTGTCGTTCAGGCGGAAGACGAATTGTCCGCAATCTGTATGATATTGGGGGCAGGTTGGGCGGGGGCTCGCGCAATGACAGCGACTAGTGGTCCTGGCGTCAGTTTAATGAGTGAAGCGGCGGGCTTTGCGTATTACACAGAAATTCCCTGTGTTGTTTGGGACGTTCAGCGTGTTGGTCCCTCGACAGGTATGCCGACACGAACGGCACAAGGTGATATTTTATCGACAGTATTTTTATCTCACGGTGATACAAAGCATCCGCTCTTGTTGCCAGCAAATATTAAAGAGTGTTTCGATTTCGGTCAGCAGGCTTTTGACCTTGCTGAGCGAATGCAACAGATTGTTTTTGTAATGAGTGATTTAGATTTGGGTATGAATCAATGGATGGAAGAGGCTTGGGATTATCCGACAAAACCTTATGATCGTGGTAAAGTTTTATCTGAAGCCGATCTTGAGCAAATAACAACGTACCATCGTTATGCAGAAACTGATAACGATGCGATTGCGCCACGAACATTGCCTGGGACCAAAAACATGAAGGCTGCTTATTTTACAAGAGGCAGCGGTCACAATGCAAAAGGTCTTTATACAGAGAACTCCGCAGAATACCAAGAGCTTGTTGATCGACTTTCTCGCAAATGGATTACCGCGCAAAAATATGTGCCTCAGCCAATCATAGATGATCAAAAAAATAAAATTGGAATTATCGCCTACGGATCAACAGATACTCCGATGCAAGAGGCTCGTGAAATTTTGAGCGCCAACGGAATGAAAACAGATTATTTGCGTTTGCGTGCAGTTCCTTTTGTTGATTCAGTGAAAACATTTATTCAAAGCCATAATAGCGTATTCGTCATCGAGCAAAATCGTGATGGACAAATGGCGCAGTTATTAACGATGGAGTATCCAGAACTTGCAACAAAGTTAATCTCTATAAGACAGTACGACGGAGCGCCGATGACTGCCGAAAACATTTTTGAACCACTCCTTAAACACAAAGCTGAAAAAAAATCGGCGACTGAGGTGACTTTATGAGTAGCGAACTTCAACCGGCAACAGCCGCGGCGCCTGCAACAAACTCTGTGGGTTTAAGCAAAAAAGACTATTCGGGAAGCCCTACCACATTATGTGTGGGTTGCGGCCATGATATGATTTCAAATCATATCATAACGGCTTGTTATCAAAGTGGAATTCATCCCTTTGATTTAGCTAAGATGTCAGGGATCGGATGCTCTTCGAAAATTCCAGCGTATTTTATTTCAAAATCTTTTTCTTTTAATTCAATGCATGGGCGGATGGCGCCAATCACGACGGGTGCAAAGGTCAGCAATGCTCAATTAACGATGCTTGGTATCAGTGGCGATGGCGATACCGCAAGTATTGGTCTTGGTGGTTTTGCTCATCTGATTCGTCGTAATTTACCTGTATGTTATATTGTTGCCAATAACGGAGTCTATGGTCTGACCAAAGGACAATTTTCCGCAACAGCAGATAAGGGTGCAAAGTTAAAGGCAGGGGCAGTCAATCCATTCGAAACGATTGATATCTGTACTTTGGCTTTAGAGCTGGGGTGTACTTTTGTCGCCAGGTCTTTTTCGGGTGATGCAAAGCAATTGGTTCCCTTGATTCAAGCAGCGCTGAAGCATAACGGAACAGCGGTCATTGACGTTTATTCTCCATGTATTACTTTTAATAACCACGATGGATCGACAAAAAGTTATAATTACGTGAAATCTCATGATACCGTTTTACAAGAGCTGGGTTACTATGCGCCTCAAGAAGAGATCGTTGTCGATTACAATGAGGGTTCTAAAGAGTTGATCGAATTGCCAGATGGGTCAAAAATTTTACTGAATAAAATTGATTCGCGTTTACATAATGTGCACGATAGGCTTGAAGCTGCCAAGGTTCTGACTGAAGCTCGTCACAAGGGCGAAGTTTTAACCGGATTGTTTTATATTAATGAAGAAGAAGCCAGTCTTGTCGAGAATTTAAATTTAACAGAAAAGCCTTTAGCTTATTTGAATGAGCAAGAGCTTCGCCCAAGTGAAGTTCAGTTTAATCAAGTGATGAATCGATTTTCTTAGATAGGGAGAATTCCAAATGAAAAATTTGAGTCAAATGTTTTTGCTTGCTCTAGGTTTTATTTTATTCGCAACAACTGCGCAGTCAGAGATTAAGCCTAAGATGACCCAGTTTGAAGCGTTGATGAAGCAGTTAAGTCCTTATTTAATGAGTGAAAAAGAATATTCTAATCCCGATAATTATAAGAAAGTGAAGGCTATCCTTAAAGAGATTAATGTCAATCTTACCGAGCTTATGAAAGATCCTGCTGTTCTTGGCTCAAATTATAAATTTCGTTTTAAAGTCTTAGCCGATGGATTCAAAGATGTTGAGCAGTCTTACCAGAACAGATTTTTAGACTA
>CALBHK010000129.1 GCA_937894565.1 uncultured Chlamydiae bacterium | reverse complement strand
ACGCTCTTCCGATCTAAGCTAAATTTAAAGAAATAGATATTGAAGGCTGTAGCTTAGAAGAATTTAATCGATCCATTACAAATATAGCAAGAAAGATTTTAGAAAAAGCTCTGAATAATTTAAAATAACGCTTGACGCCAGAATTAGAACGTGTAGATTAGAAGTATCAGAGCAAGGGAGATACAAATGTTTAACAGCGATAAGATTATTGACCAAACCAATGGTAAGAATGACAATCGTGAGATTATGCGTTTGGCTCATGCAATTGCAAAGCACAATAAGGCTCAGTATGGTTCCAAGTATACTTATGCTTGGCTATTCCGTGATGCTTTGCAGGGCATTTACTCAAATGACATTCCAGTGTGGAAGCTGCGTTGGAATGCTGCTCACGGTCAGATGATTAAGACTTCAACCTCAATGCCGTTGTGGTGATATGATGAAATACAAAGTTCAAGCAATGGCTTTGCAGCCGGGAGATAAAGTAGGTAGCGGCGAAATTGTGTTGCAAGTTTGGAACGCAGGAATTAATATACCTGCTGGTAAATGCCAAGTTCTACTAGAAAAAGATAAAACCAAATGCCGCACTGCTATTTGGGGTAAATACACTATGATTAATATTGAGCGTGAGGAAACGAAATGACTAATAAATTTACCCACACTGGAATTGTGAGAGGTAATGACAATCGCACTCCACCGAGTTATTATCGTGTAATTGAATTACGCGAAACTAAAATGTTCTGGATTACTAAGTATGAAAAGAAATATAGAAAAAAGAATGGTTACCCTTTAAATAAATGGCCAGTCGATAGACTAGATTTAGACAGCATTAAGGAAATTTGAAATGACTAACGAAAAGACACTTGATAAAATTCGGGCTTTGCTGGCTAAGACAATCGAAAACGGTTGTACGGAAGCTGAAGCAATGGCTGCAATTGAAATTGCTCAGCGTCTTATGACTGAGCATGAAATTAGTCTTGAAGATTTGAAGCTTGAAGATGAAAAGGCTATTGTTGCTCGCTCAGATATGCGTGATCCTCAAAATGTACGTTGGCAAATTGCATATTGGATTGCTCAATTTACTGAAACGCGCCCATTTGGAAATAAGAAGTCTATTAAGTTTGCTGGCTTGAAAGGGGATGTTGATTTTGCAGTTTGGCTTTGCGACACTCTAGCTGCATTTGTTCATGCTGAATTGAAGCGTTATATGTGGGGTAATGGTTATCAAAAGCTTCAGGGTAATAAGCGTATTCAAGTTCAAAACAGTTTTGTGCGCGGTTGCTGCTATCGTATTAATTCAAAGCTTAAAGAAATGGCTGATAAGCGTCATGTCTCAGCAAATTCAAATGCAATTGTAGTTGCAAAGTCTGCGATGATTGACGATATTTGGAGCGATCTTGGAGTTAAGGACGCTGATAACCGTGGCCGCAAAAAGCAAATACAGTATGGTAGCGTTTATCGTGCTGGTGCTGAAGCAGGAGAAAAAGCTAGCTTTGGCCGTCCTGTAGAAACTGGTGGAATGTTGAGGCTTGAACAGAAATGACAACCATTGTAACATATAAAAGCAAGAACGTATCCAATCCTAAAGAGCGATGGATGGCATATGCAGTCTTGCCTAACGGTGAGCTATGGCTTGTACGTTGCACAGGAGAAACTGAGGAGATTGCTGCTACTAAAGCTAGAACGCTTTATGAAAACGAAAGAGCTAAGGTAAAGCCAAGTGTCAGTGATTATCTAAATAAAGAAGCTAAATCTAATCAACATCACAACGCTGGTAAGGTTTGGATGATTAATAAGCAGACTGGTGATAAAAAGCGTGTTGCTGAAAGTGAGATTGCTCAGTATGAATGGGCTGGATATGTTAGAGGAGGTCCGAGGTCATGAAAATATATGATGTATTATACAATCCTGATTAGCTGCTTTGTGCTTTTCAAACATTTCTATAGGTAAACGTCAATTATAAAGGAAATTTAAAATGACCGCTTTTAGTGACGAGACAGGAAGGGGCGTGAAGCTAACCCGAGCGCAGTTTATCATGCAGATGATCTTGGATTATGCCCGCGTATATCCGGGCGCCAAGGCCAAACAGGCAATGCCAGCCGCAGCTAAAATCTATCGCGATTTCACCGAGAGCGAAGGCATTGAATTTGGTGATGAGCGTTATGCTTGGGATGCAAACGCCGCTGCCGTTTTGGTGGCAGAATATGAAGATGTAGCGTTGGAAGCCGCCCTTTCCGCCTCCCCGGTCGCACAAGAGCCTGTGGCGACGAAGAAGGTCTACATCAAGCCGCTGCGGACCATCGTTGAAATTCAGACCGCCTACGCGGATCAAATTCGCGATTGGCTGAACACATCCACACCAGCCACACCGGCGGGCGTGGGGGCGGATGAAATAGCGCAGATCATAGCAACGAAGTGCTTTGACCCTCGCGTCATAGATTCTTCTGGAAAGCCCTTCTGGAAAAAGTCGCAATGGCGTGAGGCCCAACAAGCCGCCAACGCCATCCTCGCGCTTCTCTCACAAAATAAAAATCAATCCTGATATAAAATATTGAAGTCATGCAAGACATAGCATTTTTGTTGTGTCTTGTAGACTTCCATCAATTGCGTTCTAGGTACTTCTCTAAGCACAT
>CALBHK010000128.1 GCA_937894565.1 uncultured Chlamydiae bacterium | reverse complement strand
CGCAGAGCCGCAAAGTACGCAGAGGAAACGCAGAGAAGAATTTTAAGTTTTGTTCTTTTAAATTATTTAAAAGTTCAAAAATCTCTAGAATTTTTCTCTGCGTTTCCTCTGCGTACTTTGCGGCTCTGCGGTTAACTTCTTCCTCCCTCTCCTCTCTCTTTCTCTCTTCCCTCTTACTGAGCTAGGGAGCGCATTGTGTCGTATTTAGAACGGTTTTCGCTCGAAATCATCTGCATCAGGCCATCAATTTCTTGATTCAATCTGCTTTGTGCTGCATCTGCTGTGCGTTTTGCTTCTTCCGCTAAGCTCTTCTCTGTGCGTTTTTCTTCGGCGCCTGCTTGGCTAAAACGGCTAGAAATTCCAGAGCCTGTTTTGCCCATATCGGCAATAGAGCTGGCCATTTTAGAATTGGTTTTTGTGATGTTTGCAAGATCTCCGTTGGCTTGTGCATTTGGGTTCAAACGAGCGTTTAGTTTTTGAGAGCACAAAACTGCAGTCGCGCCTTGCATGATACCGGATCCAATATCCAATACCATAGAAGTGCGGTCTTTCATTTTTTTAACAGCTGCATCGCTGGCTGCAATCTCCATCTCACGATTGAAGATTGTATTTTCTTTTTGGATTTGAATGTTAGTGCGGTTAGATAGAATAGAAAGCACAAGAGATCCCATCTGGCCGTGCCCAAGTTCTGATCCATCTAAAATTCTTTTTTCTAGCTCTTCTACTGAAGTGCTCTTATCAATTTTTGTGCCCATGTTTTTTCCTCTATTTTAAATTTGATTCATTTTTGCAATCGAGCGCATCATGTCCAGGTGTTCTTTCGCAAAAGAAGCGAGTTCAGAGCGCTGTTGGCTAATACGCTTAATTTGACTCATTAAGCCATCCATAAAATCTTTACTGTTACTTAAGTCCAGTTCCGTCTGCATTTGATCGGCCCTGGAACAACCTAGACGGTAGTCATTCACTCCCTTACCAATTGTTGCCCCAGCTCCTAAGCTATGGCTTCCCATTTGAATGGCTGTAGAGGCGTTTTGGCTTATTCTACCCATAATTTTAGCCATAAAAGTAGGCGCATTTTGTGCAGTGGCAGCTGATAAGGTGAGCCCAAAGCTGAATACAAGCTGGACAACAGCGAGGCCAAGTCCAAAGTAACCCGCAAATTTTTCTGCAGAGGCATCGCTTCCATCGGTTACAAGTCTGCCAATTGCTTTTTTACCCCTATTATCAAAGCAGTTATCCACTGTATTACCAATCATAGTGAGAATTAAACCAATGCTGACGGGTATGGAGATAAAGCCTGTTAAGGGTGTAGTGAGAATGCCCACCAAACCAGCAACTCCTGCAGTTATATTGGCAAAGTGTTTCCACATTTTGGAAGTTTGTACTTTTTTAACTGTTTCCTGAATACGCTCCAATCTCTCTTGATTTACCTCTTTGAGTTCTGATCTTTGGAGTTGAACGAGTTTCATATCGACTTCGCGGCAAAACTCATTTAAATCAAAAGATTCGCGCATTGCTTTTTGAAATGCTTCATCAAAGGAAATTCCCAATTCATCAAACCCTCTTTTAATGGAATGAAGGTCGTTGACAAATTCCTGGATATCGCGGTCTTTGATCATCTCTTTGGCGCGATTAGGATGAACGGGATCAGATAGAAGGGTAAAAGGAGATTGCTCTTTTTTCATCAAGCTATCTTTCCAATAGGGAGAATTAGAGGGATTGGGCTTAATAGTTCCCGGTTGCTGAGGTAATCCAATGTCGCTATCCACACCTGAATGGTGGATGCCTGCATTCCCGGTTCCAACAGGAGGAATTCTAAATTTTTCCATATTTTCTCACCTATTTAAAATTTTTTCATTGTTTATTCAAAAACAATTCTAATGATTAACGCATATTTTTTAAAGGCGCAACCATAATA
>CALBHK010000127.1 GCA_937894565.1 uncultured Chlamydiae bacterium | reverse complement strand
GCTCTTCCGATCTTCATACACACTTCCTAATGCGTTATTTTTTTTCTCAAAAGTATTGCAAAAAAAAAGGGTGGCGCGTTAATATGGTGGCACATTCCGCAAGAAGGAGTGTTAGTGAAGGCCCCATCGTCTAGCCCGGCCTAGGACACCGGATTTTCATTCCGATAACAGGGGTTCGAATCCCCTTGGGGTCACTTTTAATGAGTCTTTAGCTCAGTTGGTAGAGCATCTCCCTTTTAAGGAGGGTGTCGTTGGTTCGAATCCAACAAGACTCATTTTTTTATTAGCCATTTAAAAAGCTTTGGAATGTTATATTGTTGATTAAAGACCTGCATTTTTTACGGTTAAATCAAAAAGGCTTTCATCTTGAAATTTAGCTGCTTCAAAATCATTCAAGTTAAGTAATTTTCTTATCTTTTGATTGCTTTCATCTGTTGTAAATCCAAAATCAGTCCCCTTTTTTTGTGCTATTGATTCTATATCCTTCAACTTTTTATGTGTGTTGTTTTTGTCTTTAATTATCGTATTTAGTTCTGATTCGTATTTACTGTTAATCTCTTTATTCATCATTTCTTTTAGTTTGCTCTTTTCTGTATCATCTAAATTCAATTGCTTGTGAAGAGTTTCGACATTAGATTCTATATCTTTTGTAGATTTTGTATCTTGTTTTAGTAAACGGAAGGCTAAATTCATTTTTTGGTTTTTAATTACAGCATTTTTAAATTGTTCTGTATTTCCTTTTTCACCGATTCTTGTTTCTCTAATTTCTTTTTTGCTAATTCCCAATTTTTCAGAGACTTCTTTAGCTTTAACAAGATAGGCTTCTCCATTAATCTGAATTTTTATTCTGCCAAGAATTGCACTCATCAGCTTTTCTCCTAAACCCCCTGTCCACTTTTTGGCGGCAATAGTAATCATTCTGGTTTCTGTTTTGTTTTGACTTCTATCCGTCTTTGTGGTATCCGTCGTTGTTAGGTTTACCTTAAAAGCTAAATTTTTTGTCTGTGGAACAAAGCCGGAACTGTTTGTATCGTAAGAAAACTGGTAGCTGTTTTTTTGGATGTTGTCCATAATAAAACCCATCTTTAAATAATTTACATCAACTTTTTAATTTGTCTTATATTTAAATTATTAAACAAAAGTAATACTTTGTCAAATTTGGTTTTTAATTATATTTCTTGTTCGATTTATAAAATTATTTTAAAAAATAGACTTGTTAAAAAATGAACTCTTTTTTACTCTGTGACCAAATACGCACGAGGGAAAGATGGTTCATCTTGTGATTAAAAAGGGCCTTAATATTCCAATCAAAGGCAGTGCTGAGGGAAAGATTCAAGAACTTAACTTTAAGGGAAGACAGATAAAACCTAAAAAGATAGCTCTGAATTTAGATCCATTTCCCTATACCAAATTTAGACTGCTGGTGAAGGAGGGGGATGAAGTTAAAATTGGGCAGCCTTTAGCAATCGATAAAAAACATGAGAAATTGCATTTTGTCTCTCCTGCTTGCGGCCGCATAGTTGAAATTAGACGGGGTTTGAAGCGTCGTTTAACTGATATCGTCATTGAATTGGATCCTCATGAGCTTTATTTAGAACATCCGCGTATAGATGTGCGTAATTCTTCCCGAGGTATTTTGCTTGCCCATTTGCTTAATGCGGGGCTTTTTGCCTCCATTAGAGCGCGCCCCTTTAATTATATAGCGGACCCTAATCGCACGCCGCGCTCTATTTTTGTTAAGGTGATTGAAACAGCTCCTTTTACTCCCAAAGCAGAGCTGCACATTCAAGGTAAAGAGAGAGAATTTCAGTTGGGATTGGATGTTTTATCCAAATTAACCGATGGAAAGGTGCATCTCTGCTATGGCTTTGATAGCGATTTTTCTGCTTTAAAACAGGCCAAAAATGTAATACATCATGAAGTGGAAGGCCCTCATCCAGCAGGTACTTTTTCTGTGTTAATCCATCATATTGATCCTATTTTATCAAGTGAAGATGTGGTCTGGACGTTGGATGCGCGCAGCGTTGTAGCCATTGGCTATCTCTTTTTAACTGGCCATTATTACATAGATAAGGTGGTAGCGATTGCAGGCACTGGAATTTTAGAAAGAGGATTTTTCCATGTGCGAGAGGGAATGCCGATTGTTGATCTCATTGATGGCCGCTTAGCTGAGGGAGAGATGCGTCTGATTTCCGGTGATCCATTAAATGGAGAAGCTGTAGAGATAAGCGATTTTCTTCATTTTGACCATGATACATTTACTGTCCTTCCAACCGATCATTCGAGGGAGTTTTTACACTTTTTTCGCTTGGGAAGTGATAAATTTACAGCCAGCCGTGCTTACCTTTCTGGTTTTTTGAAAAATAAAGAGTATGATTTTACAACTTTGCAGCACGGAGAGCACCGCGCTTTGATTACAGAAAATCTCTATGAAAAAGTGATGCCTATGGCTATTTCTGTTATGGGGCTTATGAGAGCTTTAATGGCTGAGGATTATGATTTAGCTGAAGAGTTGGGCTTATTAGAGGTTGTTCCGGAAGATTTTGCGCTGCCTGCATTTGTCTGCCCGTCTAAAGTGTCGATGTTAGACATTGTCAAGCACGGTCAAGAGTGTTATGCTAGTGATGTTTTAGCATAATAGAGTGTGACTTGAAAAATTCAATGCAAAGAAGCAAATGTAGTTTTGCGCGTAAGCCTTTTTATTTTCAGGGCAACGCCCTGGTTTATAAAAGCCTAGGGCAGCGCCCTAGGTATATGTTGAGAGCATTTTTTCAGGCTGAAGGCCTGAGTTATAGTATACCGAACGTGATTGAAAAATTGGTTTTTGACAGCGTCGGCTTTGCATCAAAATTTTTATCTTCACTCATGCCTTGCCAGAGCCAATGGTCATTCGCTCCAGACAAAAAATTTTGCGCAGCCTCCTTGTCAAAATTCCAACTTTTCAACTACGTTCGGTATAAACGAGAATGTTATTATGAATATCGCACCTTTGGTGCTTATCAAAACTCAGGCCTTCAGCCTGAAAATACTTTTACAATCCACCTAGGGCGCTGCCCTAGGCTTTTATAAACCAGGGCGTTGCCCTGAAAGCAAAAAAGCTTATGCTTAAAAGTATTTATCTCTTTTTTCTTTTGATCGCACCTCTTTCGGCTAGTGACTTGATTCAGGATCTGCTGTTGGTAGAAAAGATCAACCAGCAATTAAACGACCAATTACCTTTATACAGTAACCACTTTCTGCAAGCAGGTTGCTTTAACATGCCCTCTGCCAGAAGTTTTGAAGCGGGCGATGTTGCATTCGGCTTTTCGAAAGTGGCGCCTTATACCGTTTGGAGTGCACGCGCGCAGCCTTTTAGCTTTTTAGAGATTACAGGAAGTTATCGCATTTTTGATGGCATTCCCGATCCTGTGCTCTCTTCGCAGGGTTTTGGTGATTTTAGCGATAAGGGGGTGAATGTAAAAATCATTCTACTGCGTCCTGAAGAGTTCCACTACCGTCTGCCCGGCTTAGCAATTGGGATTGATGATTTTCTCGGAACGCGTTCTTTTCATGCTCAATATTTAGTGGCGACTTATGGTCTGCCCTGCCTGAATATGGAATTTTCTTTGGGCTATGGACGCAAGCGCTATAAAGGGGTGTTTGGAAGTGTGATCTATTCTCCTTTTAGAAAATGGGATTTTTCTTATTTGCAATCTTTAGCTATCGGGGCCGAATATGACGCCACTGATTATAAAAATGCTAAGCGAGAGCCGCATCCTAAAGGCCGTTCAGTGGCAACTCATTGGAATGTAGGGTTAAAATATAAGGTATGGGATGCGATCGAGCTATCTCTTTCTTCTTTACGAGGTAAAGAGCTTGCCTTTGCAGTGAATATGCACGCTTCTTTAGGCTCTACAAAGGGATTTTTTCCCAAATATAAAGACCCTCTTCCCTATCAAGGGGAAGTTTCAGATAATCTTGCCTGCACTTTTGAGCGGCAGGGATTTTTTCTAAGAGAAATGGCTATAGAAGCTGGCATTTTGCGTTTAAGAGTGGATAATGAACGCTACAGTTTAGAAAGCGTGATGCGTCACCGTCTGCATCAAGTGCTTTGTAGAGCGCTTTCATTTGATGTAGATAGCGTTCTTGTTGAAATAGAGAGCGATGGAATAGTGGTGCGAGAGTATCTCTTTGCCATGAGTGATTTAGAGCGCTACAGAGACGGCTTGATGGGGGAATATGAACTGTGCGTCTTATCGCCTGAGCAAGAGTATAGTAAAAAATCGTGCAAAACGCTCCTTTTTGTCTCTTATTGTCCTTTTTGGAATACAATTTTGAAACCAAAAATCCATAACAATTTTGGCAGTGCAAAAGGGAAATATAAAGGGGCATTAGGGGTGCAGTTAGGAGGAGAGGGTTTTGTTTGGAATAAACTCTACTTTCAACTGCTTTTTGGCTCTCTTCTTTACTCTGATCTGGGCTGCATGCGAGGGATGGACCGCCTTAACCCCTCTACTCTGAACAATGTCCATTCGGATATAATCCGCTATTACAAGAAATGGGGGATCACTCTGGATACCGCCTATTTGCAAAGCGGTTGGGATTTGGGGTGTGGATGGTATGCCCGGGTCTCTGCGGGTTGTTTTGAACGTGCCTATGGAGGTATTTGTGGTGAATTGCTTTATTATCCGGTAAATAGCCGATTTGCTATTGGAATAGAAGCAAGCAAGCTTTATAGAAGAACATTAAAGGGGTGGGGTTTTGTGGACAAGATCCGAAAATTGGATGGATTTAACCCCTATTTTAGGAAATTTCATGGCTCCCAGTATTTTTTAGATCTTTATTATGATGTCACAGAATTGCAAGTAGATATTAAACTAAGCGCGGGCAAATTTTTAGCAGATGATTGGGGAGCAAAAATAGAGATGAGCCGCTATTTTAGCAACGGGGTCCGTATGGGCTTTTGGTATACGTATACAAATGGCAGAGATCGCATTAATGGAGAGATCTATCACGATAAGGGAGTTTTCTTATCCATGCCTTTAGACTTTTTCTATTGCCGCTCTAATAAGGACCGTTGGGACTATAGTTTAGCTGCCTGGCTGCGCGATGTGGGGTATAGAGCATCTACCGGGTATGGTCTTTTTGATATTATTAAAATGTATTAGTTTATGACCTCTTGATTGAAATGTATCAATTTTGATACAATCAAAGAAACTGAGAGCGCGTATGGATAAGAATACATTTCCTCCGAAAAAGATTTTGCAGGTGAGATTTTATACTGAACTAAATGGTAATGAGCCCGTTCGAAAGTGGTTAAAGTCTTTAGATAAGGAAGTTCGATCAGTTATTGGAAAAGATATTTGTACTGTGCAGGAAGGATGGCCTCTTGGAATGCCACTAGTAAAAGGTTTAGGAAATGGCCTTTGGGAGGTGCGTAGTTCTATTCCTAATGGAATAGCCCGAGTCATTTTTACAATGCGAACTAATTTAATGATTCTTTTGCATGGGTTTATTAAGAAAACTCAAAAGATACCCATGCGAGAATTAGGGATAGTTAAAGTTCGTCTTAAAAATTTAGGAGATGGATGATGAAAAAAAATTATATTGGATCAAGCTTTGATGACTTTTTGGAAGAAGAGGGAATTTTAGAAGAATGCAAGGACGAAGCTGCCAAACGAGTGCTTGTTTGGCAACTTGAAAAAGAGATGAAAAAACAACATCTTACAAAAGAAGAAGTTGCTAGGCGCATGCATACTAGTAGAGCTGCAGTAAATAGAATTTTAGATCCTAAAAAACCCTCTACTTTAAGATCTTTAACCTCAGCTGCAAGGGCTGTGGGAAAAAGACTAAAACTCTCTTTAGCTTGATATCATTGAAATGTGTCAGCGTCAAAATTATTACGCTGGTCACATGAAAAAACTGCTTGATATCTCCTAGGATCCTAGCGAAATGTTAAAGACCAGGCGATGGTCATGCTCGCGATTTTGCCAAGAAAGGCGAATATTCCAGTGAGAGCGCAATGTGGTGGTTAAATCTATTTGGTATTCTGTATAGCAAGGCTCATCTTTGCGGTTCCATCCGTGTCTAAATTCAAATTCGGCCGTCACGTTATACTGCAGGCGATAAAAAAGATGGCATAGAAGCGTATCTCTTCGATCGGATAGTAGCGAATGAAACAGCAGGTTTTCACCTCTGGCAGCTTCCAAAATAAAATTAAAGTAATCAGCTTTGCGGTAGTCGTAAGCGTTGCGATGGCGGTATTCTGCCCGAAAGGCAAAATCTTCAGAAAGCGTCCATTCTGTACGTAGATTGAGATGGGCGAGTTGGTTATGATGTAGGTCCCAGGCAATGTCTACCGACTGACGTAAAGTATTGGATAGGTCCCATGTGGTTTCTTGATAAATTCTGGGGATGGTAGTGCGAATATGCGTGTCATTAAAAAAAGAATAAGTAAATAAATCAGTGTAAAGCCATCTTTTGATGCCAATATCTGTTTTCGCGAAGAGATACTGGCGCGTGCCGAAACGCAGGGCGTGCAGAGCGTGCCATCCATCGTTGATATCAAAAATATAATGTTCATGGGGGGAAAGAGAGGGGGCAGTGATGCATGTATAATGAGCATAGGGCTCTATGACATGTTTAATAGGGATATGTTTAAGAGAGTCAAAAAAGCGATGAAAAGTAGAGTGTGCTTGTGCACCCCAAAGCGCTACCTGCAGCCATTTATTTTGTTCTTGAGATGTCGTGCCATAGAAAATAGCGTGATAGTCCGCTTGAGGAGTAAGGGTAAGTGAACCGTAGTGCAAAGGACGATAAAGGCGGCACATCCACTCACATCGTGAAGATTCAAAATTTTTACTGCTATTTTGATTGTGCGCAAAACGAAAGTTTAGATAACCTGCGCTTAAGGTGTTTTCCATTAAGATGCCACTTCTTCCAAGAACAAAAGGGTGATGGGAAATTGTAAAAGAGGGAAGCTCTTGTTTAACAGTTTGAAAGTTGTTGATGCGTACACGAGTATGAAAGTTAGAGAGGAGATAGTCGTCTTTTTGATGATGCAGATGAACTTGCGTGCGGCAGACAGTATCTAGGGCCAAACCATTGTCATAATAATCATTGGGCATGTCTTCATCAGAAACACGATCATAGGAAAAATCAAAAATCGTATGCCCTTTCCGAAATTCTCCGTGATAAGCGCCTTCTATGCGGTAGCGTGTTTTTTGATTTTTTCTTTCAAAAGAGCTGTCATTGGCAATATAATTGACAGTATGGAATTCTTCCGTTTTTGTTTTTGGCTTCCATAGAGTCTCAAATCCTCCTCCAAGACCTCTTTTAAGTCTATAATCAAGGCGAACATATGTTTTTAACTCGCCCCATTCATGGGCCAGATAAGTAACACCGAAGCGTAGGCCCTGTTTACCCCCCCATCTTAAACGGTAGCGAAAGGGATGGTCTGTGATCCAATCCAGATTGGTTTGGAGCGTGGGAAGATAAAAGAGGGGGAGTTTGCCTGCATATAAAATAAGAGAGGTTGCCTTAAGATGATGGCTTGGGGATAAGTGAGCTGTTGAAATATCAAGTTTCCAATCTTTAGATAGTAAATCAGAAGTGGTCAAATAGCCCTGTTTGAGGGTTAAACCACCATCTGCATGCAAAATAATTTCTGCACCCCCAAAATACCAGAGGCCGTAGCCACTTCTTCCAATGGTGACAACGCCCTCTTTAGTTGTAAAATTATAATAAATGGCATCCGCCACAATGTGGTAATCGCCATAATCAATAATAACGTTGTAATAAGCTTCTATAGTCTCTTGATTTTCCTGGCGAATAAAGGTGATTTTTTGAGCCTGAATACGAAGTCCTGGAGCTTGAACCACTCCTCCTTCTTCAGTATAAAGGCTTCCCGAGCGAATTTCCGGATTGCGTAGATCAATGATAACTCCCTCTTTTAATATACCCAAACCAGTTGAAGAATTGGCAAAGAGAGAGAGAGAGAGAGTTAAAAATATGTATATATATCTCATATCTATCCCAAGGCCCTAAGAAGCAGGCCGGCTAAAGCGTAGCGATTTTTTGAATGGCCTTCTTTAATGGCCTCAAGAAGAAGGGAAATGGCCTCTTGTGCATCCTCTTTGCTTAAGAGTTCATAGGCATTGATCAGGAGCCTGGCTGTTTCTACCGGAGTGAGGGAGTAGGGTTGTTTTTCATGCGCTACAAGAGGGCGGAATTGAATGAGCTCAGAATGTATAGAGGAGCGCACCCATTCTTTAAGCGCTTCTCTATAAAGGGGCTGGGGATCTATGGCGTAGAGCTCTAAAAGGCTGTAATTACGAATGAGCGGGGATCCGAGTGTTTGATGGGCAGATTCAAGAATGGAAATCGCGCTTGCCGTGCGCAAGTTTTGTAGCAGCTGCATAAGAAAAGGAATTAATTCTGTTTGTCTGGATGCAAGAATTTGCCTGGAAAGGGCAAGAAAATCTTTTTCATCAAGCTCTATGCATAGGGCTAGAGCTTTTTCCCTCAATTGAATGGCAAGTTCTACATGGGCGATCTGCTGATCTCCACTTGGTTTTAAAGCCGTTAAAGTTGTTCCCGGAGATTGAAAGGGGATAAAAATTTTTCCAAGACGAGCAGGGATGAGAAGCGATTGAAGTTCATAAAGACAAATGGGGTCTCTTAATTCAAGAAGAGAAAGAGCAGCATTGATTCTCACAGCATCATTGTGGTCATGTAATAGGTTTTTTAGGGTCTCAATGCTCGTTGCATCGGCTCCCATTTCTCCAAGTAGCCTAATAGCAAATAGGTCTTTTTTTTTGGCGCGTTCTATGACCGTTTTAATAGCACTGCGTTCTCCGGATTTATAAAGAGCTCTTGCGGCCGCTAAAGAGACTGTAGAGGTAGGAGAATAGAGCCACTGAGTAAGCTGTTTTTTAGCTGTTTGATCTCCCATAGTTCCCAGAGCGAATGCGCAAGCTTCTTGTAAAGCGGGATGGGGATGATTAGAGACCATGCGAATGGAGGGAAGTAGATCATCGCGCTTATACTGGGCGCAGCTTAGAACTGCGGCTGTTTGTAAAGTTAAATTTCCATGCTGTAGCAATTTTTTAAGGACATGCTGGGTGCGTTTGCCATTATAGGCGGCAAAAATTTGAGGAAAGAGAGCGTGCAAGGGATCTGGCGTGCGGGCCATAGTTGTTTCGGCTATTTCAGGAAGATTAGCTTCTCCCTGTTTAGCCAAAATAAACAATGTTTCCAGCCTAATAGGAAGAAAAGGGGAGTTAAGACCTTTTTTTAGAAGTCTGGTAGCTTGATTATCATTTGTTTCGCTTAAAAATTTTAATGCTACCAACTGTGCAAGAGGGTATTTACTTTCAATTCCTTTAGCTAAAATGGGATAGGTGGATTCATGCAAAGAGATGCCGGCGCCAAAAAGAGAGAGCATGCAAGAATCTTCATCTTGGTCTATTCCTTCCTCTAAGAGCCCTAGTGCATACGCGGTCAATAGCTCTTCTTTTTCTCCATGTTCTTCTCTATAAATTTGATAGAGATCTGTAGCTTCTGTCCATTTTTTATGGTGGATGGCACTGCGAATTTGGGTATCAGAAATTCCGCATAAGGGTAAATGGAGTAGAAGAGGTAGAAGAATTAGAAAAATCAAAAAAACCCCTTTATAAGATAAAAGATTGAGGGAAAATTTTAAAGATAAGGGTATCGGTGTCCAAGTTTGAACAATGCCAGCGCAGCTCCTCTTTGATATTTCTTTCAAGAGAGAGCA
>CALBHK010000126.1 GCA_937894565.1 uncultured Chlamydiae bacterium | reverse complement strand
TGTATATCTTGTTCTTGTTTTTACCTTATTTGGCTTTGAGCTGCGGCCCGTGCGCTCCATCTTCGATTACAAATCCTGATGCGCTGATTTTGTCACGTAATTCATCCGCCAATTTCCAGTTTTTCTCTTTTCGGGCTTGTTCTCTTTGCAATAATAGTTCAGTCAGTTCTTTTGGAATTGTTAGCTCTTTTTCTTCAAAATCAAGCACGCCTAAAATAGCGTTCATTCTCTGCAGCATTGCGATGATTGTTTCAGCCTGAATTTGCCCGATCTTTTCTTGATCCAGTAACCCATTAGCTTCACGCACAAAATCAAAAAGAGCAGATAGAGCAAGAGAAATATTTAAATCATCGCCTAAAGCTTCGAAAAATTTATTTGTCGTCTCATGTATGCTTTGCAATTCTTCTTGCACGCCCTTATTTTTTACAGATTTTAGTCTGAAGATAAAATCCTGTAGCCGCTTAAGTGCTGTTTTACAACCATCCAATCCCTCAAGAGTAAAGTTAAGTTGGGTTTTGTAGTGGGTGTGCAAAAGCATATAGCGGATCTGCTCTCCCGTATAGCCAAGCCTTAACAGATCGCGCAAGGTATAGAAATTTCCCAAACTTTTGGACATTTTTTTGCCATCGACAACCAAGTGTTCTGCATGCAACCAAAGTGTAGAGAATGCGCAGCCCGTACACGCTTCTGATTGTGCAATTTCGTTTTCGTGATGGGGGAACATGTTATCGATGCCGCCGCAATGGATATCAATAGAATGCCCAAGTATTGAGAGCGCCATGGCAGAGCATTCTAAATGCCAGCCAGGGCGTCCTTTGCCCCAGGGACTTTCCCAAAAAATATCGCCATCGCGTTCAGGATCGCACGCTTTCCAGAGTACAAAATCGCTCACATTTTCTTTTGTATATTCATCGATCTGACTGCGCTCAGAGGCGCCCGCTAGCAGTTCATCTAAATGCAGATGAGAGAGCTTGCCATACTCTTTAAAGTCTTTGATGGAATAATAGACGCTATTGTCTTCTCCAACATAGGCGATCTCTTTTTTAAGCAGAGTTTGAATCATCTCTATCATTTCAGGGATGTATTCTGTAGCGGCAGGATAATGTTCTGCTTTTTCAATTTTTAAAGTGTGAATATCTTCAAAAAAGGCTTTTGTATAGGGTTTTGTGAATTCTTCTAATGTGCATTTTTTATTAAGGGCGCCATTGATGGTCTTATCATCGACATCGGTGATATTCATGACGTGGGTGAGTCTAAAGCCAAAAGATTTAATGGTACGCCTTAATAAGTCTTCAAACATATAAGTGCGAAAGTTTCCGATGTGAGCATAGTTATAGACGGTCGGGCCGCATGTGTACATTTTAACATGGCCCTCTTCTAGCGGTTTTAGGATTTCTTTGGTTTGTGTGAGGGTATTATAAAGCTTCAATTGGCGCATCGTCTTCCTCCTGCTCTTGTTGGGGTTTCATCCAGGGGAAGTATAAAACATCACGGATAGAATATTGATTGAGCAAGATCATCATCATGCGATCAATCCCAATACCTACTCCACCTGTTGGGGGCATGCCCTGACAGATCGATTTTATAAACTCTTCATCTAGGGGAGCGGCTTCTTCATCTCCGGACTCTCTGCGATCTGCTTGTAATTCAAGAAGGTGGCGTTGGATCACAGGATCATTGAGCTCGGTATAAGCATTGCAAATTTCTTGGCCTAAAATAAAGCTCTCAAAACGCTCAACTAATCCCTCAACATTGAGTTTAGGATCTCTGTGAGGCTTGCATAGGGGAGTGGTCTCTATGGGATGGTCAATAATGTGATGAGGCTCAATGAGATGAGGCTCTGCAAAGACTTCAAAAGTAGCAGCAATAAGTAGTCCGCGACTAAGTGCCGCTAGCTTTTTTGGAGCGCAATGGCCAGAATCTAAGAGCATTTTACGCAACTCTTCAGTAGAAAGAGCATCTACATCGATTTTCCCATAATGAAGGATCGCTTCTTTCATGGAGAGGCGCTTCCAGGGAGCTTTAAGATCGATAAAGATCTCTTTAGGCTCGCCTGTATCAGTCGGTAGGGAAGCGGGGATTTTGGTATCGCCATAAAGTAGCAGAGCGCAGCTTTCAAAAAGCTCTTCTACCAATTTCATCATGTCATTGTAGTCCCAATAAGCGGCATAAGCTTCCATCATAGTGAATTCTGGATTGTGGTTGCGATCGATGCCTTCATTGCGAAAAACACGCCCGATTTCAAAAACTCTGTGCATGCCGCCAACAATCAGCTTTTTAAGGGGGATTTCCAAAGAGATACGCAAAAACATCTCTTGGTGCAGGGCGTTAAGCAGGGTAGTAAAGGGCCTAGCCTCCGCTCCGCCGTAAATACTTTGTAAAACAGGGGTTTCGACTTCAATAAATCCCTTTTTTTCCAACATCTGCCTCACTTGCGAAACAATTTGGCTGCGTTTACGAAAGGTAGAAGCTACATCTGGGTTAGAAATTAAATCCAGCCAACGTTCGCGGAAGCGCAGCTCTTTGTCGTGTAGTCCTGAATGTTTGTCCGCTAAAGGCAATAACGTTTTGCATAGCAAAGTCACTTCTTTGGCATAGAGGGTCAACTCTCCTTTCTGAGTGCGAAAGAGATGGCCCTGTACCCCAATAATATCGCCCAAATCAAATTTCTTTTCGATGATTTTAAAGGCAGAGATCTCTTCGCCTTGATAGCCATGCAGTTTTGTATGGTCGCGGTTGAACATGACCTGCACACGTCCTGTGTGGTCTTGGATATGAGCAAAGGCATTTTTTCCCATGGCTCGAAACAAAACCAGACGGCCTGATACACTGACTTGTGGAGTGGTCTCTTTTTCAGCCTCTTCACTGTGTCCAATGGGCTCGTTTGCATAAAGATCATCTAGAGTTTTAGCTGTGTGGCTATAATGAAAGGTGTGGGGATAGGAGTTGATATTTAAAGCATTGAGTTCATTTAGTTTGCGTGAGCGGTTTTGAAATTCTTCATGCTCGTGATAGGGGGGGCGATGCTGCGTCATAATGCCTTCTTTTTTTATATGATTCCGAATTATAGCATGTAGGGGAAGTAAAACCAAAACGTTTTGTTAAATACTCATCTTACGTAAAAACAGAATCAATCGTTTTCTTGGACTGCGGTGGCTTGACACCGCTTTTTGGCGAGGCGGCTTGACGCAAGCCTGAACATAACGCACAGACACGGGCATAGTTTTACACATAAGTTTTTTGGAAGCCCAGAGGGCTTACTCTTTTTAGAGCCCAGTCCGTGTGCGAAGGAGCAAAGCTCCTGAGACACAAAGGGCTGGGAAAAATAGGCAAAACATTGTAGGCCTGAAAGGCCGACTCTTTATAGAGAATCGGCCTTTCAGGCCTCCCAATTTTTATTCATCCCCCCAGCCCTTTGTGTCTCAGGAGCCTTGCTCCTTCGCATACGGACTGGGCTTTAAAAAGAGTAAGCCCTCTGGGCTTTCTAAAAAACTTATGCGTAAAACTATGGACACCAAGTTTTAAAGAGAGCTTAGCATTTACGCTTTATAACTTTCGGTTGCGTTTAATCATTGTATTTAAAATGATTCTTGACCTCTCCGGGCAAAATCTGTTACAGTCAAAACTTGAAAAAGGTTCATTAAAAAAATGAGAGGATTCCATGAAAAAAACAGTTAACTTTGTAACCGCGCTAGTACTATCCACTGCAGTGTTTCTGCCCTGCTTTGCCGAAGAGAGCGTCGATGAAACACAGCAGCTTCAAAAAATGTCACGAGCCTTTGGATTTTACATGGGCCAATCTATTAAAGAGATGCAGAAAAAAATCGCTTTCGATGTCGATCAAGTGATAGAAGGTGTTAGGCTCGGCTATAAAGGAGGAGAGCCTCCCATGACGCAGCAAGAATACGAAGCAGAATTTATGAAACTACGCCTTTCTGTACACACAAAAGAGGCAACAGAAAACTTAAAAGCTGCAGAACACTTTTTAGCAGAGAAAAAGAAAGAAAAAGAAATAAAAGAACTAGTTCCGAATAAACTCTACTACGAAGTTCTAACTCCTGGCAAGGGCGAGGTGATCACAGAAAAAAGTCTGCCTACTGTGCATTATGAAGGGAAATTCATAGATGGTTCTACATTCTCTTCCTCCACAGAAAAAGAACCTTTTCCTGTAGATCTCAACCATGTGATCCCAGGATTCAAACAAGGCTTAATGGGCGCTAAAGTGGGCGAAAAACGCCGCCTCTACATTCACCCAGAACTAGCCTACGGTGATCAAGGAAATTTACCTCCTAATTCTCTTCTTATTTTTGATATAGAAGTCATGAAAATCGAAGAAGCTCCTAAAGTCAATGCTCCAAAAGAGGATATGATGGAAGAGATTCCACACGAAACTTCTAAGCATTAATGCTCGAAATTGAAACACCTTTAGGCAAGCGCGCCATCGGCAACGGGGCGCCTTGCTTTATTGTTGCCGAACTCTCTGGCAACCATGGCGGAGATTTAAAACGCGCTAAAGCTCTTATCGATGCGGCAGCATTAGCTAAAGTCGATGCCATCAAACTCCAAACCTACACCCCCGACACTCTCACCATCGATTGCAAGCTCGCTCCCTTCATCATTGGGAGTTCCCACCCTCAATGGGAAGGTTTAAGCTTGTATGAACTTTATCAGAAATCCTACACCCCCTGGGAGTGGCATGCAGAACTCATAGCGTATGCCCATCAAAAGAAGTTAGTCGTTTTTTCTACTCCATTTGATGTAACAGCTCTAAATTTCTTAACTCCCTTTCATCTTCCTCTTATTAAAATAGCCTCCTTTATGGTGGAAAACACTTTGTTACTGGAAAAAATTGGGATGGCAAAAAAGCCCGTCATCCTCTCTGCCGGCTTAACAAAAGAGGCCGATCTAACATCAGCCATCAAAATTTTAAAAGAAAATGGAACGCCTTATATTATCCTGCTTCATTGCATCAGCGCCTATCCAAGTCTTGCAGAGCAAATGTATTTACGCCGTATACAAGAGCTCTCCCAACGCTATCAATTAGACGTAGGCCTGTCCGATCACTCTCTGCCCCCCCTAGCGGCTATTGCTAGCCTTGCTTTAGGCGCCTGCGTGATTGAAAAACATCTCACCCTTTCCAGAAAAGACCCTACAACAGATAGTGCTTTTTCTCTTGAACCGCATGAATTTAAAGAGCTTGTTGAAAATATACGCGTGGCAGAAGCTGCTCTTGCCCCCCCTAACACCTCTATGAAGCAAGCAGAAGAAGAGAGCCGTATTTTTAAACAATCGATCTATGTTGTGGAAGATATCGAAGCGCATGCTCTTTTCAACACACAAAATATCCGCATCATCCGCCCCGGCTTTGGATTAGCGCCCAAATACTTTAAGGAAGTTTTAGGAAAAAGAGCCAAACATCCTCTTAAAAGAGGCGAGGCACTGGATTGGAAAAACATTGTATGAAAATTGCAGCTTTTCTTGCCAGAGAGCATGGCTTAGCTGGGTTACATGCTCTGCTAGCTAAGCCGGGCATTCAAATTACAGCTCTCTATACCCACCGTTATGAACCCCAATCCAAACTAGAAAGAGCAGAAATCCCTCTTTATCTAGCTATCGCTAAGCAACATCACATCCCCTTTCAAACTATTGATAGTTCTAAAGAGATGGAAACAATAAACTTAAATGCAGATCTTATTCTTTCCATCAGCTGGCGCTACCGCTTTAGTCAAAAACTCCTACAATCTTGTCCTTTAGGCGGGGTCAATATCCATCGAGGAGCATTACCTCAATATGGCGGGGCAGAACCTATAAAAAGAGCCCTCCAAAATGGCGAAAAACATATTTTTGTCTGCGCCCATCAGATGGTAGAACAGATCGATGCCGGGCCTATTTTAGAGTACGCCATTCATGATATAGTACGAATAGAGGGAGAGGAGCTGGAAGTTGCTGTAGAGAGAATCAAAAAAGAGATCACCCCCCTATTTGTATTGCTTTGCTCAAAAGTATGCGAAATATACTGAATACCCGACATTCCGCTCTTCACAGGTTGAAAAAATGTAATCTTTTAATCCTCGGAGAGATAAAAAATGCTCGGAATATTTATAAATATTCCTGCGCTTTTTTATCTCACTGAGAATCAAAATATTACATTTTTCTAACCAGGGAAGAGCGGAATGTCGGGAATACGATTGAAAAATCGTATTCAGTATAAAAAACAATTAACGAAAAAACAATCAAATTTATTCAATCTTAATAGTTATATCCCACAATCGATTCATATAAAATCAAATTAAGAGGGCTCCTATCATGAAACTTGAAAGATTAGCAAATTATGCTTCTTTAATTCCCCATGTTCAACAAGCAGTAGGTGCATGCACTGTCATCAATGGAATTGGCATGCTTATCTTGCATTCCCTCAGGCATGAACCCGAAGCGGGTCAAAAAATGCGCAATATCAAAAGCGATCTAAGAACAATCGCTAAAGGTATCCTGCGCGCCATCCCCATTATAGGCACGCTTTTTTCTATTATCTTACTTATCAAAGATAAACTTCATAGCGAAACCATCTCCTCTAATGGAGGTTACCGTCAAACTCTTCACATCCACATCCGTCAAGAACTTTTACACGAAAACCCTCTTCTTATTCTGGATTTTTTAGGCGATTATTTGGATAAAAACAATTCTCTTCCTTTAAATCCGTATGTTAGATTCGTGGGCGAAAAAGGGTTGGATGGAGGCGGCTTGAGTAGAACATTCCTATGCTCTGTAATCCAAAACTCTGTTGCATTACTATGCCCAAATCAAGAGCTTCCTACTGTTAAAACAGCAAAAGACGCTCAAAGAATGCGCACTCTGGGAAACTTAATGCATATTGCTGCCGTAAGTAATACTCCAATAGGTAGCACTTTCCCTAAAAAATTATATCAAGCTTTGGTTGTTAGCCAACAATTCACTATGCAAGATGAAGATTTAAGACTGATTGAACTGAACGCCCTTATGCCAATTCATGAAGACTCAACGAAAGAAGAAGCGTTGTTCCTTTCTGCTATTCCTGTAAACCAACTATCCGATTCACAATTACAAAAACTTGCAAACACTTTATCTACAGAAGACAACTTGCCTACATGGTGGACAGAGTTGAATTTAAAACCCTACACCATACCCCCTATTGAAATTCTTCAACAAAATGCATCAGATTTAAGAAATCAAGTGGCTAAAATCTTTACAGAAGATGAAGAATCACTAACAGAAAATGACAACTACTTAAATCCCAATGCAGTTAAAGAGTTCCTTTTACAGAAAATCAAAAGTGAAGTTAAAGCCATTTTAGAAATCGCTAAACGCATCTACCCCAACAATGGAAAATACAATTCTAATGACAATCCGCTTAAAATACTTACTGCCGAAGATTTACAAGCCTCTATTGAAGGAAGCGATCTCACAGCTGATAAAATCATAGGAAGTCTGGTCTGCTCTGGCGAAAAAGCCGATTTGTTAACTGAATGGATATTGACCTGGATCAAAGAAAACGAAGACAACAAACGTATGTTAGAAAATTTGATCTATGCCGTTACAGGAAGTATCAATTTTAAAGAAGACGAAAATCGCAAGGTACTAACTTTCCATCTAACCCATGACATGCCAGGGATTTTTTCCTTCTCTACCTGCGGTAAAGCTTGCTCTGTTAGTAAGACTAATCTAACTAATTACGCCATTGATAAATTATACAATAGTGTTAAATCAGATGTAAACAACCCCCATTATAAAATCCTAGAAAAAGCACAAAAATACTATGAACAAGAAGAATATTCTCTGCTAAAACCGGTGGACAAAGAAAATGCGATCTATGAAATGTTCAAAAAAGAAATAGAAGAAATAAAAATAATTAAAGATGAAGATCTTTACGAGACGTTTAAAGAGAACCTTGAAAACGACATCAAAAATAGAAAAAACTCATTCAACAACCTTTAAGCTATCTTAATATTTATATGATATAATCTCTGTATATTAATAACAAAATAGGGCATTTATGAAACTTGAAAGAATTGCTAATTATGCTTCTGTACTTCCCGTACTTCAACAAGCAGTTGGAATATGCACTCTTATTTATGGGATTGGCATGCTGATCTTACATGCAAAGAGGCATGAAGTTGAAGCCGATCAAAAAATGCGCAACATTAAAAGCGATTTAAGAATTTTAGCCAAAGGATTTGTACGCACTATCCCCATCATAGCTACAATTTTCTCTATTATCTTATTAGTAAAAGATAAAGTAAGTAATACCTTAATCCAAATCGATAAAAGTAAACTCCAGATCACAATTGATCAAGATCTATTAACTACAAATCCCCTTCTTGTTTTAGATATTTTAGGAGATTTTTTAGATAAGAACAATCAACTGCCCACCCATTTATCTATTAAATTCGTAGGGGAAATAGCCATCGACGATACAGGGTTATCCAGAAAATTCTTAAGCACTTTAATTAGCGAGTCAGCTCAACTCCTATTTCCTAATGGAGAAATGCCCTCTTTAAACACGACAAGCGACGCTAAAAGATTACGCGCTTTCGGCTATCTGCTTCATGTTGTAGGCACTACTAACAATCCAGTTGGAGAGCAATTCCCTCCTTTATTTTTCGATGCCCTTGATGCCGCCAAAGACCTTTTTATTAGAAATGATGAAGAGTGGCAGCTTATTAAAATGAATGCTATGCTGCCGATTCACCAGGATAAAACACAAGAGCGCATTATGAGCTTGCTTGCTATTCCCGTAGATCAATTATCAACTGATGAAATAAATACTCTAGCAGACTTTTTAAAAGACGAAGAAAATCTGCCCAGTTGGTGGGAAGTTTCTGAAAATGCATCATTGCCTGATTTAAAAACTCTTCGCGCCCATGTAAAAGAGCTGCGTAATCAAATAGCAGAAATTTATACAGAAAATGAAACGGAACTGCAAGAAGATAATAAATACCTAAATCCTCTTGAAGTGAAACGTTTTCTTTTAGAAAAAATTAACAATTCGACAACCGTCGGGATCATCAAAGAAAAGTGTCAGATGAAAGCTGTCCTAGAAATCGCTAAACGTCTCTATCCCACTCCTGGAAAATATAAAGATAATGATAGTGGTATTGAGATTCTTAATGGTGGAAGTTTAAAAATAGCAATAGAGGGATTCCCACTTGATGCTAAAAAAATCAAATTCCACCTTAAAGAGATAAAAGAAGAAACAATAGAAGTACAGGGAGAGCAAATCACGACAGGAAAAGATGAAAAAGGATACAACAAAAAGCTAAAAGATTTCCTAGTGAGATGGATTGATGAAAACGAAGACGAAAAAGAAAAATTAAAAAAATTCGTTTTAGCGCTAGTGGGAAGCGAAAATTTAAACGATGATGACGCTTGTCATGTTTATGATAATTCTGAACTAGAAGGAATCATTTGCTTTTCTTATTGCGCAAAAGCTTGTTACGTGAACTACAAAACGCTTAGAAAATATGCAATAGAGGCTCTTTTTGAAAAAGCTAAATCAGAAGAGCACAAGTATCATGGTTATTCAAAACACGAAATTAAAAAGCAAATTTCAGATGATGAGCTCTACGGTGCCTTTAAAGAGCATCTGGAAGATGACATTAAAATCGCTCCGCGCAAAACCAACATCAAATAATTCACAAGATGCTCTTGCAAAACAGGAATTACATGCATACGCATCAGGTTAACTTTCAAAATACAAAAAAGAAGATTGACAGGATGGGCAGGCATACGCATCAGGCTAACTCTTGCAGCCCTTCAGGCTGC
>CALBHK010000125.1 GCA_937894565.1 uncultured Chlamydiae bacterium | reverse complement strand
CTCACATCAACCCTTATGTTACGAGGCCTCCGCGACACCGGGGGCTCTGTTTAAAAGCTCCGCTTAGAGCCGTTTAGAGCGTTGGCATTTTGTTTTTAGGTGGGGAAACGTCGTTAACGTCGTACACGTCGTTTGTTTTAAAACTTTTTGTAGTAGGCAAAACCGTCAACTACAGCCATCTACTACAAATCGATGCAACTGGGGTGATTTCGCCTGATTTCAAGTGATGATGTTGCGTGATCTGCGAAAGCTTCTTCTGACTAAGTTATTGTTTTTACTTATTTGGCGTACCCCTCACGGCTTATTCCGTGAGAGGCACAAATTTGGTGGAGGTGATGTAACCCCCCTGTATTCAATAGCTTATAGCATTTGGGCATCACTTGGGCAACGGGAGATATTTTTGTAATGGCGACCTTCGTTAGTAAAGGCAAGACAAAACCACGGAACTAATTATTTTGGTTTGATAGGGACAAAAATGTCTTCCTCACTATCAGGGTCGTTGTTTTTGTATTTGGAACCCAAAACCTCAAAATGAGGTCTATCGTCCAACTGATATTTTGATTTAGGTAGCCACGTCTTAAAGATGTATTCAAAAATTCTGTGGTCGGTGTTCAATCCTTTATAATGGAAAATCGCATATAACCCTTTCGGTAGAATGAATGTATCCATTCCGCTTGGGACTTTATCAAAATCAAAGACTTCAACGGTGGCCCATTTTTCAAATGAGTTAGTTGGACTAAAATTTGAAAAATATCCTGATTTGTAAACGGACATAGAAATTAAATCATTGGAAACGATGTTTTTAATCTCTTTTCTCCTCTGGCCAAAGCCTTGCCAAAGAGGCATGATATTATACTGCGAAATACTCAATGTTTGATGGTTTCCAATTAACTTCTTTTCTTCAATTATTTCTATTTTTGCGTCTAAATTCAATTATTCCTCCAAATTTTTTAAATACAGACTCACATTTCTACTTCCGCACCGAGCGCGGTTATAAGTGAGACCACATAGGGAAATGAAAATTTTGAACCTTTAATTTTTGTCGTGCGAATATCAAAAATATAATCTCTGCTTGTCCGGAAATCCGCTCCAGCTAAATTAGCCCCATTAAGGTTCGCACCTGCGAAGTTTGAGCGAGAAAAATTTGCTCCGCTCAAATCACATCCTGAAAAATCAACCTCCACAAGGCTACAATCTCCAAAGAAACTATTTGGTAATTTGAGATTTTCAAAAACTGAGTAATTCAATTTACAAAACTCAAACTTCGGGCTGCTGAAATTGTTAAGCAAACACCAATTGATACCTATTAAATTTGAACCTTTAAAATGACAGTTGCGAATTGAACCAGATAAAAGTTCTACATTTGCGAGATTACAGTTGTGAAAAGAGCATTCCACGAATGAGCAATTTTTTAAGGAAAGTATAGAAAAATCAACCGAGTCAAATTCACAGTCTTCGTAAGCCTCTCCTTTTTCTAAAACAAAATCTTTTTCAGTAAATCGCTGATTACTTGGCATTTCTTTGCTCCATTCAATCTCCCTAAAATGATAAAATACAAAGGAAAGCTTGCCAGCCCAAGTTTCACTCCATTCTACCTAAACTATGAGCAACAGTGTTTGAGTTATGTGTTACTAAAATGGAATGGATGATTGGCAGTGGTCAGTCATCGCTACCGAGCCTTCCTGAGCAGGGATTCAATTAAGGACCAAAAGGTCATCCTAGCTGATCTCGCCGGGCAGGATCACGCAGCCAAATTGCGATTCCGGACCACAGCGCCACCGCTAAAGTCAGTAAAGCGATCCTAAATGGCCACGGCAGTTGCAAGAACGCAGCTTGCCGATGTCGATTCCCAATGCCAAAACCTATCACTACCAACGCCACGAACCCGAAAAAACTACACTCTACAAACTGATCCAAGGCAACTGGCTGTCGTTCCAACAACAGGTCGAACACGACCTGGGATATCCATTACCAGATTTCGTGAACAAAGAGTTCGAAGCGTATCTTCAGTGTGGGATTCTGGCGCACGGATTTTTGCGGGCTAAGTGTACCAGTTGCCATCACGAGATGCTGGTGGCCTTTAGCTGCAAAAAAAGAGGATTCTGCCCTAGTTGCGGAGCCCGACGGATGGCAGAGACAGCGGCACACTTGGTCGATCACGTATTACCGCACAAAAACATTCGTCAATGGGTTCTGACATTCCCGGTTCCAATCAGACTGTGCTTGGCAGTCCGTCCAAAAGTGATGGCAAGAGCGCTTGAGATTTCACATCTGGTGACAAGCCAATACTATCGCAAAAAAGCAGGCCTTAGCGCTAAGAGCTCCAAATCAGGAGCGGTCACACTTATTCAACGATTCGGCGGAAGCCTGAACCTGAACATCCACTTCCATCAACTATTTGTCGATGGCTGCTATGAGCTCAGTGATAAAAACGAACCCATCGACTTCTGGGTCGCAGCGCCACCAACAGTCAAAGAGATCGAAGAGGTACTTACAAAAATCATCCAGAAAATCACCCAATACCTGGAGCGGCAAAAAATCATTATCAAAGATGACAACGACGGTGGGTTCCAAATACCGATTCCAGACGAAGACACACTCTCTAAACTTCAAGCAACATCAGTGACCTACAGATTTGCCACCGGCAAAAGCAAAGGTAAAAAAGCAATTGTGCTAAAGTCCGTCACTGACACAGATCACTCGGCCACAAAAGGACTTGTCGCGAAAAACTCCGGGTTTTCACTGCACGCAGGAGTCGCAACAAAGGCCCATGAGCGTGATAAATTGGAAAAGATTTGCAGATACATTGCGCGTCCGGCTGTTAGCGAAGAACGACTTTCAACGGATGATTACGGCAACGTGATTTATCGATTCAAAAGAGGCTAAGACATATAAAAGGTCTTTTCAATCCTAACCCAAGGTATCCCCGA
>CALBHK010000124.1 GCA_937894565.1 uncultured Chlamydiae bacterium | reverse complement strand
TGCGATATTAGTTAGCTCCATATCATGTTTAAGAAGTTGAGCAAAGTCTGCATCAACCAATATAGAAGTAGATTGAGGAACAGTCTCAACTGCATAAAACTGTAGATATCTATACATGCTAGTGTCTAGGTAAGGATAGCCAGCAGTTGTTGAGCCAGTAGCTTTTAAGTTTCTAGTAATTTGTAAAACTGTGGTTCCATTTGCCGTGGCATTGTTTGAGATAGCTATTGAGTTATTAGCTAAGCCAATAATGTAAGTATCTGCCGGTATGCCAGTGCCAGTTACTGCCATGCCGACACTGATACCATAAAGACCTGGATTATATGCCGTTGCTATAGCAGCACTTCCTAGTGTTGTCGTAGCCAATGGTAAAGTTATTGTTGAATCACTGACCTTGCTTACGCCTGTGCTTGGTGCGGACCTATGAATCTGGCCCTGATTGTCTGTCCATTCATAACATACTTTGTATGAATAGCTTGACCCCATCTCTAAAGCACCAGTGCCCGGCTGTGGTCCATAATAAACATTCTCAGGATATTGATGAAAACCATGTTCTACAATATTAGACCCATCATACATGGATAAAATCCCACCTGAGATATGAAGGTTGTTAGCAATTGATTGATTCACCAATGCTTGTCCGAAAGTAAATGTCATAGCCTGAATAGAGGATTGAGAATATGCAACACCTGATATTACGTTAAGATTCTCTTTATACGCACCAGCAATCATAAACACATTGCTTGAAACTGTGTTTACTTCGGTTAAGTGCTTGCCGCTCATAGGATAAGGATTAGAGTTGTCTTGAGTTGCTTTGGCTACAACTGTTCCAGAGCTGTTAATTAAGAAATAGGTTGGCTGCTCAGCTGAATATCTACCAGCAAGAAAGTAAGTATCAGAGCTAGAAGCAAATGGTTTTCCGCATAAAAAAACACCTCTGTTTAAATATCCAGGCGTTCCTACTGTGCCAGTTCTAGTTAAAGTCATCTTGCGGATATAAGTAGTCTCTAGAGTATTAGCATCATAGGTTAAGTTAGTTTGAGCTATACCGGTCCAAAGTCCATAACCCGAGCCATTTGATGCGTAGCCAGTAATATTGGTGAAGTTATCAGCCACTGTCTCAATTGATGTTGGCGCTAGAACTTGTGTTGAAAGAGTTGAATTATAAACAAAGTACCTGATGCCAAGAGTTGATCTGACATAGTTTACCCATATTTCATTAAGTACAGAGTCTGAATATATAGCTATACCATAGTTTGCATCTTGAGCTGTTGCTGTTGTCTTAGCAGAAAGAGATAGTGCGCTAGACAATGAATAAAGAGCAACACCTGTTGTTGAGTCATATGCAATGTACATGGTTGAGCCAAGAGTTGTAATATCAAACACCCAGTAAGATGTTGGATCTGCGGCAATCGTAACCGCAGCACCCAGGCTTGTTGGAGTAGCCACGTTGATTGCTTTATACTTAATCTTGTTGTCTGAATAATCTATATAGACGATTACAAAGTATGAACCAATGGCCTTAACCTTGGCATAATAAGCTGTTGTTGAAACATCAGCATTGTCTACAATCTTTTGTCCAGTGCTTGAATCTATCAGAGTATACTTTGCGGCACTAGTTGATGAGTCTCCATATACAAAACACTGAATGTTGGAGTTAATAGCGCTATCTGCTTCTGTCTGATTGTAATTATTAGCAACGATACTCTGATTGGTAACGCCAATTGCTACCTTGCTACCCTTAAGGTCCATCTTACCTTCACTAACAGAGTATGAATAGACATTGGCACCATCGCAACCAACTAGTTCGTTGGCATATGGAGCAAGCATGTTACCAGCAGTTAACTCACCTGACTGCGCAAGCCTGTCAAAGCCATAGCGCTTTTGAATCTTATTAATCGCCTTAAAGAATCCATTCTTGAGCATTAACAGCTTACCTAAAGCAATCTGCTTAGGGTCTCGCTTAGTATCGATACCCTTGTCGAATGAAATGGATATTGGTTGCTTCTCTAAAGCCATTGATCACCTCAAAATACATAGATATCAACGACAACACCGGCACTTGAAGTAAGTATAAGAGTTTTTGCAGGTGTTGCGTTACTATCTTGAGCATCATAGATCGAAGCACTGGCCCTTTGTCTAACAATGAACCAGCCTTGCAACTCTCTATCGAGCCCATGATTAATTGAATTACTACCAGACACTAACGTCACCTTACTCAAGATATAACCGTCTACTTGAGGGTTCTTTAAAATCGGAGTCAAAGCATTAGAAATGTTATCCTGTAGCTGACCAATAATTCGATCAGCTGATTGGATCTTACTAAAGCTTCTCATTAAAATGCTCCGTAGCCGTAACCAGAGCCTGAGCCTGATGACCATATGTCAGAGAACTGAGTGTCTCCCACAGTAGCAGGATTACCAGCATCTCTATTCTCAGCAGCACTCTCGATACGCTTAATCAGCTCTGCTTTCTGCAAAGCAAACACTGTCACGTCACTCTCTTGTTTAGCTAATGCCTTAATACACGCATCAACGATGATGTACTCAGTCCATCCAGAGATGCCGTCAACAGTATCACCATCAGCAGAGAGAGTTGTTAGCCTTGGCACATACCACACCTTGATGGTTTGACCACTGGCAGGAGTTGGAGTTAGCCAAAGTTTATCACCGTTTAAGCGATAGCGCATGTTGGTTACACCATAAAATGACTGAAAATTAGGGACAGCATAACGATTTCGATCAGAAAAATTAAATGGTCTGATGGTGACGAAAGAGTCATTAGTGTTGCTAAGTGCAAGATCAACCCCAAGCAGCTTGTAAAAATCAGTAGGGAGAGAATAAAGCTGATTACTTCCATCGGTAGAAATTGAGTAAGGATTAGCGACATAGTAATTGTCTCCATACTTTTGCACTAATATATCGTACAGCTCAAAATAAGACTGATTAATATACGAAGTCAGCTCACTATCGCTAATGAACTGATCGTTTACCATATCTGATCTTTGTCTCACAGCTGTTCTAAGAGCTAATAGTGTCATGGTTGTTGCCATGGTTCACCCCTTATTCAGCTTCTGGTTGTTCGTCTTGTTCTTCATCCGAAATTTGAATTTGATTCCAAAATGCTTTAAGTGCTGAAACCAAATCCATTGCTGATTTGTCTTCAAACGCTTTTAGCATCTCTTCGGCAATTGCTTTTAGAGTCTCATCTTTATCATCAATGGCCTGCTCTGGCTTAACTTCCTGACGGCTTTCTTCACCGCCAGGCTTCATTTTTGACAAGATGATTGAAACCGTCTTTTTGTTGTCAGGTATAATCATCTTAAAACTCCCTTAGTAAGCTGAACTATTGCCAACAGTAATGTGCAAGATAAATGCTTCACCACTGGCAGGATCGGTAGCGGTACCGCCATCATTTTCAAACTGAACTACAACCGTTGGAGTCGCAGCAGTAGAAACCGCTTGAGACGCAACGAAGAACTGAGGAGCAGCAACGTTGCCGCCGGTTCCAATTAGTGTGCAAGTACAGCCTAAAAACTTGTAGTAAGGATCTTGCAAAGTAACTGTGTAGTTACCTGCTGAGTTTCTCACTACTGTAGAAATACCTTTTGAATTTGCAACAACCTTAGTTGGAGCACCAGTAGCGCCTACAGTAACGTGGCAATACAAATCTGTTACGCTTTTCTCTAATGAATATCTGAACTGTTGAAAAAATCTATTAGCCATAAATCATCCTTTTGGTCTTATTGACCGTGGGCGGTTTTACGAACAGGCAGAGCCCCCTCACCCTGTAAGATGGAGACCCTAGAGGACGTTTTAAGTCCGATAGGGCCCCATTATTAATTAAGCAGATAAAGAAACAACTGCATTCCATCCAGGAGCAGCACAAGCTAATTGGTAGTATGCACCTACGCGCAACTCACCGGCATCAGCATTAGACACTCTCAACATCTCTAATCCGTCACCGTATTTCAAGATTTGAGGGCAATCACCCAATGACATAAGTCTCCAAGTGTCCATCTGTAGCATATACATACGAGCAGCTTGGCAATTACGATCAGGGAAAATGTCTACAACACTGTTAGCGCCATTTACTGAAATACCACGGAAAGCGATATCTGCAGGGCCTTTAGCATTAACGTATACAACTTTTGAACCCAACGCTTTTTCAAGAGCAGAGTATGATGCAAAGTTAGTGATACCTTTACCAACTTTACCACCCTCACGAGCAACCAAAGCAGTAGAATCAATCATCGCTTCTTCGATAGACTGAGCAGAACCGTCGTAACGAACACCGGCAAGACGTACAGAATCAACTGAACGGTCAACACCGAAGAAATTGTCACCACCAGTTGGTGCTGTAGTAGGTAACCAAGCAGCTAAACCTTTAGGCTTTAAGTTTACATCGCCTTGGATTAGCAAGAAGTCATTTGCAGTCCAGCCAGTTGGAGTTGCAGCAGAGCCACCCAAACCAGAAGAAGCAACAGTTACTTTACCCAATGCACGGTCAACAGCGATAACATAACCAAGAGCCGCACGTGGAGTACCGCCATCAGTAGCATTAGCTTGAAGAACCATGTTGTTTTCAAATTGAACAACGTCTAATGCGTTAGTCAAAGTGATAACACCTGTAGAGATAGAGCTGATAGCACCGATAGAACCAGTACCGCTTCTGAAAATACCAGATGCACACTGATTAGTAGCAGAGCGAATAGCTGAATCGATAACCAATTTAGCACCTTCCAAGAAAGCCATTTTGTCAGTCTTAGAAGCAAGCATAGTTTGGTTGTCGATAGTAGCGATAGAGTACTGACTTACGCGAGTAAGCAAGAAAGATTGCAATTGAGCAGCAGACTGATTGGTCTGAGCTGTTGCAAAGGTAGCAGATACACCCTGATTGTTACCAGTGATGATAGGTTGCGGATAGTATTTACCACCGAACTCTGTAAATTTTGGTAACATTGCGAACAAAGGATTGTCTGCATAAACCATGTTGTTGATAACTTGACCTGAATAAAGCTCTTTAAGAGCTGCATTCATGGCCGTAAGATCCATATAAGCTGAAACTGCCATAATAATACTCCGTTTTAATAAGTTAATGTTTGTTTGATTTTATTCGCTAACTGTTGCGAGAGTACTAACGTCGTTTAGGCTTTACCCATACCTACCGGGAATGTATCACTTCGTGCTTAATTAACAGTTTACACTACACATCAATTCGTCAATTACCCAGTGCAGCAAGGGCTCTTTTGATTCTATCGTTTTCGGTAGAGTTAGAGAGTCCAGAAACAGTCTGGGACATTGAATTGTTGAGGGTTGGGCTTGCTTGTTGTTTGGCTTTCTGAAAGCCGTCTTCTTCTGTTGGTGCTGGTTTTGGCGCAAGCTTTGATTGGATCTTTTTGAATGATGTTACCTTCATGGCTTCACTTTCAAAATGGTCTTCAACTAGCTTTGCAGCTTCTTCCATACTCATTACTTTCTCAGTCTGTGCAAAGTGAGCTTCGATAACGTCATAGATTAGGTCTACTGACTCAGGGTAATTGTTGCACAGCTCAAAATCATCAGGCTTGCCGGTTAAAAAGCCAGTGATGTTCTCTTTAAAGTTAGAGATAGCTTCCTGGGCTCTTTTCTCATCCATGGCTTTAGCAGAGTTCTCACGCTCTTGCTCTCTTTGAGCAATCTCATCACGAAGCTTTTGCATCTCTGATTTAATCGATGATGTTTCCATCTCAGCTGTAGGCTTGTTGCCGTTAAGAATGAAGTTAGTTAACTCTTCATAGGTTAACCCTGCTTCTTCAAGGAACTTTAGAGGATTGGTTTTAGCTTGCTCTTTAAGAGACTTAAACTTGTTAATCTCTTCGTACTTAGAATCAACTTCTAGCTTGCTCTTCTGTATCTCTTCACGCTGCTTCTGTAAGGCTTTCTCACGTTTTGCTAGTATTGATAGCTGTGGAGAGGCTAGCTCACGTGCTGGGGCCTTAGGAGCCTCCTCGGTGGTCGGTGTAACTTCTGTTGGAGCTGGGGTTGTTGCTGCTTCTGTAACTGCTTCTTGCATGGTAGCCCTTCCGTGGGCACGATGCCCATCCTTGGTTATTAAACTAAAACTGAACCATTAGCATTGTATAGGACCGCTTTACCTTGGGCCTTTTTACGCTGCTCTATTTCTCTCTGTGTTGGTGCCCAGTAACGAGGTGCTGGGTAGTCACTAATCCATACTTTATAGACTAAACCACTGGTGAGTTTGTTCTCAGAAACTCTTTTACGCAGTAGCTGGTCTTTCATCTGATTAGGTATCTCATTAGTACGCTTTAACATCTCTTCAACGGTAGAGCCGTAGTCAGGGTTTAGTGTGAACTCAGTAGTTCTGGTCCACTCCTCACCATCAATTAGAGTTAATTTTGTATTAAGATAGTATACACGGCCGACCTCACCGGTCTCATGGACACTGATTGGTTGTTCCCAGCTCATTTTACGCCAAGCCTTCTTCTATCTGCGCGGTTCACCCAGACGTATTTCTTAAGCTGAGGGCTCCACGTAGCAGGTAAGTCGCGGCCTGGATGGCGCTTCTTCCAATCAACAAGGGCTGTCATGTAGTGAGCACCGAATTCAACCAGTGCTTTTTCTTTCTCTTCTGGGGTCAGGTCTTTCTCGTTCATGCTACTCCTGGCACGTTAGGTATTAGGTCAGATGTTGGCTCGGGCATGGGGGCTGCTTGTGGCATAGCTCCCATTTGTGGCTGAGGCATTGCTTGCTCTTCAATCATACCGACCTGATCAACGAATCTGTTAATAAGCTCTAGCTTGTCTTCATCCATGTTATGCAAAAGTCCTTGGTTGTAATACTCAAGGGCTAACTCTCGCGCTAACTTTAAGTCATTCTGAGGTCTAGGCGGCGTATAGATGCCATCCTCTATCATCATCTCAAACACTTTATTCAAATAATCCTCTGATGCATTTTGGATGTCTTCAACTTGCTCAAGGTCTGGGAAGTCTAGCAAGCGTTTACCAGTGCGCGGAGTAAGCATTCCTGCCTGGATATACTCTTGAATAGTTTGAAGTTTACCCTCTGGTGTCTCAGGAAGTGAAGAGACTGGGTACATTTTCATTACGTAGTCGTCCTCTGATAGATCAATCTCTGACCAATCAACAGTCTCTAGGTACTTCTTATTAGGAAGCTTCACAGGGTAAGAGCCAATGTCATTGTAGATGTCTACTGCAACACCGATTGAATGACGACCTAACTCTAGGAAGAAGCGCTCATACATCTGTCCAATGGTCATGAAACGATCAGTCTCAATGTCATTGTATTCGCGTAGGGCTTTACCAGAGTTTAATCCAGCAGGCTTTTGGCTAGTAGCTGAGAGCTGAGAGATACCCATTTGCTCAAAGGCCATGTTTTTAAGGTTTGCCACCTGGTTAAATAGCTCAGGTTGTACCATTGAAGGCAGAACGTACTGAGGGGCAGTGCCTGAGTAGTTAACGATAGCACCGATGTCATTGTTAAGATGCTCTTTAACGATCTTAGAGCCATTCTCTAGGAATACCTTGAAGGTGCCTGCTAAGTGCATAGAACGCTGGATGACCCAGAGTAGTTTATTTAGTTCTAGCTGAATATTTTGAATCTGCTCAGCACCACCTTGTGCCCAGAAGCCCTCTTGTCTTTCGCTCCACTTCATGAATACGAATGGGAAGTGATCTTTCGTATATTCTTCTTCAAAGATCACTTCACCATCTATACAGATACAGTGCAGACCATCTTTGGCCTTTGGTCCACTTGGCAAGTGCCAAGATTCTGACACCGTTACCTGGTCAGAGATTGATTGAAGAGAGCCTGAGTAATCAATGAATGCTCTATTAGCTTCTTTGATCTTATTCTTTTTCTCAGGGAATGTTTCAATCAACACCTGTCTATCGATGTTCTTAAGTCTATGAATCTGTCTAGGCTCACCGTAGTAAGCATCTGTGTAGTCAGTGAATAGCTCACGAGCCATTACTCTTTCATAACAGATTTTGTCATCCTTGCGGTACACATGCATGACACCATCGCCAACAATGCAGGCATCTTTAAAGATCCTAGTTGCATGCTTGTAGGCCTCTTGCTCATAGAATACGCCCTCGATGAACTTGTTAAGCTTCTTCGCTTTGCGCTGCTGGGCCCAGTTACCACCACTTGTTAAGAAGTATGGTTTTGGTTTGTTCTTAGCAATCTTAGAGGTGACTGTGTCGATTGCTGATTGCACGACGTTGAACGTAACTCGGTCCTTAGGTGTTGAGCTTGGTGTTACTATCTTAGCAACGCTGATACCGTTTACACCCATGATTGTAGTGTTACCGTATAAGCGAGAAGAGATTTGATATTGCACTTGGCGTCTAGTGTCTGACTCAATGATCATCTTGATAACGCCGGCTATGGTTTGAGCACGGTCTGTCTTATTAACTAACCACCAGCGTCTATCTGTTACAGCACCACTGCTTTGGTTGTTCTCGCCGTTATTTGAAAACTTCGTGTAATCTACTGTCATTGCTCAATCCTTTGAGAATGTTATTGTTTAGGCTGATCATCGTCTTCTAAACCACCGGCAGACCAAAAGAGCATCTCTGCTTCATCGGCTAGCTCAGGTTTAGGCACAAGCCCAATGTCTGCTTGTGTCAATTCAGGTACACCTACCAATTGCTTAGGCGTTGAAAGCTCGAAAAACTCAGCTTCGAAATTATCGATTTTGATGCGTTTTAGGCCCATTTCTTGCGATATTTTGATGATTTTGCGTATTTCTGTTAACTTCATAATTTACAGGAATTCGTCAAAATCGTTGTCGTTACTGCGGCTATGCATTGAGTTCATTGCAGCTTCTAGCATCTCTTCTTCTTGTCTTAAGAACCACTCAGGTGTGGCCGGTTTTGGTTGTGGTATCTCTGGCTCATATAACCAATGAAGGCTTTCGCGGAACGCATATAGCGTGGCATCTATGATGTCAGAATGGTAGCGGTCAGAGACTACTAGCTTATCTTGAGAGGACTTATCCCAGTCGTATTCAACGAGGTAAGAGTCTTGGGCAAAACGAGAATCTCTTTTAGCAAAGAACTTGCCTGTTCTTAACGCATCATTTAACAACTCAATGAATTCGAACTTGCGTGTTTTCTCAGCTGCCTGTATTGGGATGGCAAATCGTCGCCTAATCTCTTCTGCAATCTTTTTACCCAGACCACCTGTATCCATTACTATGCGATTTACATCATACTTCTTAACTAGCTTTTGAATACTTTCAGCAAGTTCCGTGATGCCCTGCTTAGGGGCTATAATCTCTTCTATGAGGTAAGCTTCCTTGGCGTGTTCATTAGAGCCAATGACAGCTATGGCATCGGCATCATCAAAGCCTATGTCTATGCCTATGACTATCTGCCAAGGCTTATGTAGGTTCGGCAGGACGTCGTAGTGGTTCTTGTTGTTTGAATACTTAATGACCAGGGAGTCTGAGTCTGTGACCCACTTACCGAACCACTCGCGTTGAATAGATGGATGGTCTGTGGTTACACCCCTTCGCTTTAGCTCTCGCTCTAGTACCTCTTGATGAGTCTTATTGGACTTTAAAGATATCCAAGGATTGTCCCAATAAGTCCACTTGTGATGAGACCACTCAGCGTTGTGAGATGACTCATAGAAGTATCCATTAGGAACAGGGCCCGGAGTTCCGATTAAACAAAGGGTTCCTGCATAGTCCATCAGGGCCGGGGCGATGACTTCATCGATTAGGTCTTGCAGGTATGATTTAAAGGACTGGCACTCATCTATATAGCACAGAGTGATGGCTAGACCCCTGAACTTCTCTATCTCTGTCTTATCCTTTACACCACTGACATAGATAACAGAGCCGTTTTTGAGCTTAATGCTTAGCTCTGTTGAGTCTATGCTTGAGTCAATCGCGTATTGCTGCCTAATCTTTAGAAGCTCTTTCCATATTAGCTTTTTAGCATTATTTCTTGAGAGCGTGATGTAGAGACAGACTCTGTCTGGATTGGCCTGGGCCTCGTCCCATAAGTGAGCAGCGCAGGCAATTGTTTTACCCGCACGGCGTGAGCACACTGCTGTTTTAAATGGACTTTTGTCCCGAATAAAGGACAGCTGCTCTTTAAAGCAAAAGTTAGTGAGGTCAAAGCGCCTAAAGTATCTATCTTTTAGCTCTGCTTCTGCCCACTTTGAGTCGATTATAATCACTTAGCTTTCTTAACAGTCTCTTCTTTAATTGGCTCTTGATAGATCAACGCATATGGCACATTGGCAAGAGACACGAATACTTCTATGCCATCTTTCACTGGGATAAAGATCCCTACATCTGTTTTATACATATCCGGGAAGTCCTTCTCGTGAGCACTTGTAATCACACCACCTGATGTATTTATGTAGCCGATCAATTGGATAGCGTCGTGGAACCTTGCCACTTTTACTTTTCTTTTTTCCATTTTAACGTCCTTTGTTAAATTAGGTATGGGTTATATAAAATGTCTGGATTGTCTTCAACGTACTCTGCAACAACAGAAGTTAGGTGAGTGTAGATAAAGCAGTGCTTATCAATCTGTGCTTCTTTGATTAGCTCTGAGCAGATGCCGTTGCCACGGAAAGGGTACTTTACATACACATAGTGCAAGATATGGCTTGGGCCTGTTGGTTGAAATACGATGTACCCGAGTATGACTCTAGGAGAGTCTTCAAGTGTAGCAACGAGAGAGTAAGGGGCACAGCGATTGATTAGGTTTTTAACGATTGGTTCGTGATTTGCGTAGTACACTTTTGCAGTGATTGCTTGTGCGAATCGAGAAGAGAATTTGTAGTTTTTAAGCCAACTGTTGATGATAAAGTTAGTGTCTTTTTCTTCAAACGGCCTGATGATTATTTTTTCCATTCATAGTTTGGCAAGGCCCTTTAGTTTCCTAATCCGTAGGAAAACAACGCCCCTGCCACCTTCCTTGTGTAACAGTTTAAGTGCAATGTCTCTAATCGACATGCCATCACAGTGACATTCCCAAATTGATTTATCAAGCTCTGATTCAAACTCAAACTCATGCATAAACTGCCATGCTTTTTCAAAGTACTTCTCGCGTTGTTCTCTGTTTATGTAGGCATTAATAATGGTTGATGTGTGAGTCTCATCCTTTAACCAATCATCTTGGTTTTTTCTCTCTATATCTTTAAATCCTGTGTTAGCAAGCTTTCGATACCACAAGACCTCTAGCTGTTTGAACTCTTCTTTACTTATCTTTTTCATTAGACTTCATCTTTTGTACGATGGTGAGTAGTTCTTCATCTGTTAAGCGCTGGGCAGTCTTCTTCTGGTTCTCATCATCCTTCTCTTTGATCTTATCAGAGATGGCCAGTGCCCTGATGTATCTCGCTACGTCTTCGGATGAGTCTGAATCAAGCTTACCCATCATGACTAGTGTGGTGATGTGCTTTAGGTCTTGCTCGACGATTAGCAGTGCTTTTTTTAAAAGCTCTCCCGGTGTTGAACTCATTGAAGCCTTTCACAGTCTTGTAGGTGTCGTTCATACATTGCCTTAAACTTGTGATTCTCTGGGAAGAATAGACATAGGTTTTTGATTACATCAGCAGGGCTTCTAGCAACAAATGCAATGCCGCCCTCTTCGTTTACTTTCATAATAAACAGCTTTTGATCATCAGACAGTGTGCCTGTTTTACTTTTAACTTCAATTGCTAAGAACCTACCACCAATAAGTCCAAGAATATCTGCTACACCATTTATGTGATGTTTGTTGTTAGGCTTTCGGTATATGCCTTTAGCTTTATCATAGATGCCGACACTTTGATTTTTCCAACAGTAAACGCCGAGTAGTTTTAGCAGATTAAGAATCTGGTTCTCTATTGGCTTTTCAAGTTGTCTCATCAAGCCTCATACTTTTCTGCAAGCTTCATCATCGTCGAGATGAACTCTAGCTTTGTAGTTACTCTGTGCCCCTTGGCAAACAGTCTGAATTTTGCTTTATGCATATATCCTTTAACTGTGTGCTCAGATAGGCCAAGCCTTACACCTATCTCTTTATGCGTAAGCCCTTCACACACCCACAAGCAGACGTTGCTTTCTTGCGGGCTAAACTTAAAGTCTTCAAAAACTTTAAGGTATGAGCTGTGCTTCATAAGCGTATCATTGCCTTTTCTAGATCAATGAAACCTAAAACGTGCATGTCACCTACGTCTTTTAATTTTCTTGTTCTGTAGTATGCACCCTCACCGTCTCTAATGACTGCGGCTGTACCAGCAGAGGTATTGAATTCGAATGTTTTAAACTCACCTGCATCAGCGAAGCTTAAGCATGTGCCAATGTGTCCAGTGCTAGGAGCGCTCATGTGTCTCCACACAACAAGGCTAGCAGGTTTTGCATTAATGAACTTGTACTCAGCTTTTGCTTTTGCCCATAGTGCTTGAGTAGAACCACCGGCTGGTATATCAAACTTAATTTTCATGCCGTGATTAGCGTAATATGTTTCAACATCATCTAGTAACTGTTGAACACCATAACAGCAGTATGCAGAACCAAGAGAGCCACCGTGAGAGGTGATGATTTTATCGATAAGAGCAGAGCGGTTTTTTCCGTTAATCTCTCTTAAGTTCTCATATGGTTTGATGCAGACTTTGATCGCGTCTAGTAAATTGATTTTAGCAGGATCTGGTTTTGCGATAGGCGGTAAAACAACAACAGGCTCTGGTTTTACAACAGAGGGCTCGCTGGGCTTAGTATCCTGAACAGGTTTAGGGGTAGGAATTGGGGCAGCAATTTCTTTCTTGCTGAATGCAGATTTAAAGACACTAGCTAGCCAATTAAAAAACGCCATCACATCACCTCGCTTGATGTGAATATTGTTTTTTTAAACCAGCGGTATGTCCAGTAAATTTTTCAACTTAAGATCTAGGAATAGTGCGGCGACACCAACTTGCTTACTAATGGCTTCTGGATCGTATTTTCCATCAGCTACGTACTTACCTTTTGTGTATAGGTTAGTGAATGACCACAAGTATGGTGTGTTAACATCTGGATGTTTTCGAAGGTGTCCCAAACCGTTCCATTTCTCGGCAAATTGCAAACAAAGCGGAATAGTCCAATGATGAATTGCATCTGTATGATGTCTTTGAAGCTCATCAATCGCAGAGGCTTCCCAAGTTAGAAACGGTCCACGACCTTTTGGCACATGTGTGGTCACTTTATTAAGTGGGTCACCATTTGCAAAGCAAGCATCAAATCTAAAACTAGCCTCAAGTCCATGAATGCCAGCAACTAACTGCCAAGGAACACCAGTCTCTTTTTGAATAAACTGATATCGTTTAATATTAGCTAATATCTTAGAGCTATAAAGCATTAGCTTTTTCTTAGATAAAGCATCATCTTTTAAATGAGCCTTTGACCATAAAGACATATAATATTCAAGTGAGCCACGTTCCATCATCCGATTCCCATCCCGTAATCTTTAAGCTCACTAGGTTTTTTCGGATGAGCTTTTATGATACGCTTCTTTTTATCATAAGCTCGTCCCTTGATCCAAAACAAGATACTTCCACAGTCTGGACAAACCATGTCAGTTCTTTTCGCATGCTCTTTTTCGATTCCTTTTGAACTCATGTAAGACTTTTTATTTGCTCTTGAGAGGCATGATTCAGAATCGCATAGCGCTGTTAGTTCATTAGTGCTCATGGCTTAAAACACCTTACACCTGAGATTTGCAAATCACTGTATGGACGAAAAGCTAGAACCTTCTTTTTCACACTTGGGTAATTAGAATCACCATCTGTGTTCTTAATCCAATACGCTAGCGCTTGTTGATTGGTGTAACCACAGAATTGGATAAGAGCAGCCGCTGAAATGTATCCAGAGGCATGGTGACCAGCATCGCAGCTCGTAATCACAGGACCTAAGCCTTGTTTAATAGAATTATAGATTGTTGATAATTGATCACGAACATATTTGTCACCAGCAAGCGAAGGTCTGATTTTAAGAGCAACTTGATTCGTTCCACATGGAACATTATGATCAGCTCCACGCCTGTAATCATAGAACGCCGTTGAGTATCCTTCTTTGCATAGTTTAACTAAAGACTCATCACTCAATGGACCATATTTATTTGTTATACTTTTACCAGAGCGATAAAGCACACCTGGTATTACTTCGCGTAGATTAACGATACCTGACACCTCACTGGGGCCAACGCCTCTAGATGATGTTATTTTCTGATATTGATCAGGCGCATGCACAAGGGCAAAAGCGTTAGATGTTAGTAATATTAATGCTATTAGTGTTTTCAATTTCATTCTCCTTAATTAAAATCCATATCCAAATCCATCGCCATTGCTATGGCCATTGCCATTGCCATAGCCATAGCCATAACCATAGCTATCGCCATCGCCATTGCCATAGCCATTACCATTGCCATGGCCATTGCCATCGCCATAGCCATTGCCATCGCCATAGCCCTCGCCATAGCCATTGCCATCGCCATTGCCAATTATTGAATGTTGATCCTCAAAGTTTATAGTGCGTTTTGCCATTTTGATTCATCCACAGAAATTAAAAGAACCATTGTTAGCGCTTCAAACTCAACGAGACCATTGCATTTATCAAGCTTAGTAGATGATGTAGGTCCGTCTTTAGCTAGTTCGCCAAGTCCTTTGGTTGTGCCCCAATTACGAATAACACTTGCTTGGTGTAGTCTACATTGGTCGCCATCTCTTTCAAATTTACCAATTAAAACCCAACCTCTTTGCAACACTACAATTTTAATTGTAGTTGGATTGTCTTCTTGAAATTCTGAGTAATATGTTTTTCCGTTAACTGTTATTGTTTCCATTTTCATTCTCCTTAATTATTAGTTAAAAGCCAAAGTACTCGTTACATACTTGTATCAGCTCTTTCCTTGATTCTATTCATCGCCTCAATGTCTCCATGCTCAATCACTAGATGCAAGTCTCTCAATGACTCTTGTAGGTAATGCTCTGGCATGTATCTAGCTCGGAACCAAATGCCTTCGTCTTTTGTCTGTAGATATACTGCTTCTTTTATCAATCTCATATTATTTATCTCTTGCTCTTGATTCATGATCACCTCGATTGTTACTTAACTCTTTCGTTAACTCTCGCTTCTTATTCATATCTCTCCCAAAATTTCATAGTCTTCTAGTCTTATTCCTTAGTTTTCGGCTAATTGCTTTTGCTCCACTTGGGGCATCAATCGGATGGTTCATTGCCTCAAAAAAGTCTCTGTTTTCAATGCTTTGTTGAAGCGAGCGAGCTATTAAATACATTTCAAGTTCAGATAATTCCCTTTCTATTTTAGATACGGCCCAATCGTAAATTCGCTTTCTAGCCTTGGGTACTAATTCAGCATCTAGTTCAATTGCGTAAAATTTGAATAATGTATCTGCTAATGCTTGAGTTTTGTCCCCGTACTTTTTTAACAACTCATTGAAAATTCTATCAACGATTACAACCAACATGGCCCCATCACCACAAGTTGGTTCAAAGAAGAAAGTCTCATGGTCTGATAGTAACTTCTGGTCAAGCATATCAATCATTTGATTTGTTGCCCAAGGTGGTGTAAATACTTGGGCTTGCTTTAATTTATTCATAAAATGTTTCCTGACTTAAATAAGTCGTGCATATTTCTGAAACGGTAACAATAGGAAAGAACCTAAAGCGCGTTTCATCACTGATAAAAAATAGACTGCTGCCTATGATAACTTCTAGCGTGTCGTGTCTCTTGTTATAAACAACAACCTCGTGTTCTATGTTTTGAATCATTCATCATCTCCGACGCCAACGATTCTATCGCTTTTAGTTAATTGCATTTCAGCGCACATTTTTATAAATGATCCGTAGACTTTTATTTGTAAATATGAATATTGTTCTCGTTTTCCTATCTCTTCAAATTTATTTACCCATTCAGTTAATGGTAAATAGAGACATCCTATTCTCAAGTTATCATCTAGCGAATAAAAAGCTTGATGTCTTTGAAATTGAAAAATCATAAGGTTCGCAGAGCTAAGGTTCGCAGAGCTAAGGTTCGCAGAGCTAAGGTTCGC
>CALBHK010000123.1 GCA_937894565.1 uncultured Chlamydiae bacterium | reverse complement strand
CACCTTTTGGGAATGTTCAACCCCCACTGCAAACAATTCTGACTCAAAATCTTGCACTTTTTTTCTCGGCTCAACTGCCGTTTCTAGGATAATGTTTTAAAATACCCAGGCTTTAAGGCCTGGGTTTTCCTTTTTATGAAAAAAATAATTTTAAAAAACAGGTGGTGGTGATATGGTCATAATTTCGTAGTGATCATTCCAAAAGGATCGAATATGCGAGCCGTTTTTTCGGCGAATTTAAAGCATTTTACGTGGATGAAGTATTTTTTTGTCGTAATCGCTTTGATTTGTTTCCTTCCCTTACAGCTTCAGGCTTCTTATATTTTGCTCTATTCAACAAATGACAATGGTGCTATTACTTTTACGGGAAATACTTTAGGTCTTAATAAGGCATCTAATCAGAACCAACCGGGAAATAGCGGAGCTATTGGCGCTTTTATTACGACCAACACAGCTCTTCAAGTGGGAACTTATCCAGTTGGAACGACATTAAATTATACTCTTAATAATTCTACAGCCGTGTTGGATATTCCATCCGGAAGTACAATTTTACATGCGGAATTAATTTGGTCGGGCAGTTATGGGTTTGATTCTGGTATTACACTTAGCCTTGTTAATAGCACCTCTATCACTTTTACTACTCCCGATACTGTTGATCATATCATCGCTCCAAGAGTCGATACAGCTCAGTCCAGAGTAAATAGCGACAGTGATGGATTTTATGTCAGAACTGCAGATGTCACAGCTTTTGTAACAGATGGCGGCACCTATACGGTGGGTGGCGTGCCTGCAAGTGTGAGCGCATCCGAAAATAATCTTAATTGTTGCGGTTGGACTCTTGCTGTGGCGTATCAAAATCCAAACATGTTTACAAGTAATTTAACCCTATTTACCGGATGTGAAGCATCGGGAGCTGATCCTGCTGCTGTCACTGGTTTTCAAGCTCCTAATACAGGAAGTATTTCTAGTAGAATGTTTTGTAGTGCTCTTGAAGGCGATGTTCGGCTGACAGGGGACCATTTCTTAATTGGGGAGAGCGCTTCATTGTCATTTCCAGCCGATGCCGTTTCAGGATCAAATAATCCGGTCAGTAATTTTTTTGCATCGCAAATTAATACCCTTCTTCCTCTTACAACAGATGTAACAAGTGGAAAATTGGTAGCTAGTGGCTCTTCTTTACTGGATACAAGAGGGAGTTTTGGTTCAAGTAATTCCAATGCGAGCACAGGAACAGGGGTTTCTGGGGCTAGACAGGGTTATGATATTACAAGTATTGATATTTCCGCCAAAATCACAAATGGGCAGTCGCAACTATTTGCCCAAGGAACCACAGATCAGGATGTTTATACTGTCAACGCATTAGGAATACAAATTCAGGTACAAGCCCCACTTGTTCAATCGGTCAAAGAAGCGAGTGTGACTAACGTCTCTTTAAATGATATCTTTACCTATACGCTGACCTTTACAAACATAGGACAAAGCGATGCTTCTTCGTTGTCTTTTGCAGATGCTCTGCCAACAGGATTAACTTTAGTTCCCGGTACCTTTACTGTGGATGGAACTCCTGTCGCCTCTCCTGATCTTAATGCGGGTGTTCCTCTTGGTGATTTAGCGGTGAATGAGACGAGGGTTGTTGTATTTAATGTCCAGGTCACACAGATCAATCCCCCCACTAGTTATGTGAATTCTGGAATAGTGACCTACTCATTTGTGCCTTTTGGCGGTGAAGATCCTATTATTCTTGAGAGTCAAACAAATGAAATCACAGTGACGGCTAATCTTAATCCTCCTCCCATCGCCAACCCGGATACTGGCACTACGAATGTGAATACCCCCTTAAATGGAGCCACAGTTTTAAGTAATGACATGGGAACTAGCATTACTGTATCTACTTACGATCCTGTTTCAACAAGTGGGGGGACAGTGTTTATGCAAGCTGATGGAACGTACCTCTACACTCCTCCTGCAGACTTTTCGGGAACAGATACCTTCCAATACACAATACAAGATGCAGATGATCAAATGGCAACCACAACAGTGACCATTACTGTCCTTCCATTGGCAAATAACGATACTTCCAGCGTGGCAGCGAATACTCCACTTAACGAATTAACAAGCGTGCTCAATAATGATGAGGGCACAAGTTTGACTGTGACTTCTTTTGATGCAACCTCTGCGAATGGCGCTTCAATAGTGATGCAGACAGATGGAACGTATCTCTACACCCCGCCCACAGATTTTTCAGGAGTTGATACATTCACCTATACGGCAACGGATTCTTCAGGCAATGACACTTCAGCTACCGTCACCATCACGGTGCTGCCTGCCGCTGCTGATAATGTGGGGTCAACGCCTGCTAATACGACGCTCAATGGTTCCACGGTATTTAGTAATGATGTAGGAACCGGTTTAACTATTACTGCCTATGATGCTACCTCCACTCAAGGCGGTTCTGTTGTGATGAATACAACAGATGGCACTTATGTCTATAACCCCCCTGCAGGTTTTTCTGGTATTGATACTTTTACTTATACCGTCACAGATGAAGCGGAGCAATCAAGCACGGCAACTGTGATAATCACTGTATTGCCATTGGCAAATAATGATACGGGCAGCACAACAACTAACACTGCGCTTAATCAATTGACAAGTGTATTGGCAAATGATGTGGGAACGAGCTTAACGGTCAGTGATTATGACTCTGCTTCTCTCAATGGAGGCACCATTGTGATGCAGTCGGATGGGACATATGTGTACACGCCTCCTAATAACTATTCGGGACCGGATAGTTTTAATTACACTTTAATAGATAGCGAGGGTAATACTTCTACAGCTTCTGTGCAAATTACAGTGCTTCCGCTTGCTAATAATGATTCTGCCATTATTCCGGCGAATACTACATTAGTGGGTTCTAGTGTTTTATTGAATGATACGGGCTCTACTTTAACTGTTACAGATTTTGATAGTATTTCTACTCAGGGCGGTACTGTGGCCGTTAATGTGAATGGCACCTATACTTATATGCCTCCTACAGGATTTTCAGGAACGGATACATTTACCTATACAACAACAGATTCTTTTGGAAATGTCACCACAGCCACTGTGACCATTACTGTCACACCAGTTGCAATAGATGATGTAGCGACAACTCCTGAAAACATACCTTTAAATGGCCCTTCTGTTCTATTGAATGATATTGGAAGTGGTTTAACTATTTTGACTTATGACACTGTTTCAACAGAGGGTGGGGTTATTTCTATGGATCTGTTAACAGGTCAATATGTCTATACCCCTCCTCTTGGTTTTACAGGTATAGATACATTTACTTATACAATTATAGATTCTTCAGAACAGATCGCAACAGCGACTGTGACTATTACTGTTGAGCCGGTGCCTCCTCCAGCAGGCATCACTGCAACGCTTGATAGATGTGCACTTTTAAATAAAACATACTATCGCCTTGATATCACTTGGATTGCTGCCCCACCTTCTGCATCTGTAGTATTGTATCGTATTTATTATCTAGGAGTGATTGTAGCTGAAATTCCAGCTACAGGGCCTCTAGCAATTAAAGTATGTCTTAAAAATAAAGAATCTGCTCAGCTCTATCAAATTTCTGCAGTCAATAGTGGAAATGCCGAGAGTGTACGTATTAATATGGAGATAGAATGAGAATAGACTTCTTGCGAAAATATTGTTTTTTATGCGTTTTACTTTGCCCTATTCTGTTATCGGCAAGCACTTTAGAATGCCGTTTTGGGGCATTTTTTCCATCAGGAGAAAAATTTAGAGATCTTTATGGGGATATAGAAGCAGATTTTCAGCTGGAAGCTTCTGTGCCTATATGCGTTTGTTTTGAAGGGTGGACTAATCTTGATTGGTTTTCAGAGAATAAAAAGAAGAAGGGCTGTTGTCAAAGTAAAGTAGAAATAGTCAATGTTAGCTTTGGCATTAAGTATGTCTATTCAACGTGTGAAAATTGGGATTTTTATTTAGGCATTGGCCCCTCTTTTGGGAGGGTGGGTCTAAAGAATAAGACGTGTTGTGAAAATGAAAAACCTTCAAAATTTATGGTAGGGGGAGTTCTTAAGAGTGGTTCGCGTTTTTATTTCTGCCAAAATGCCTTTTTGGATTTATTTGTAGACTATCTTTTTCAGCCTGCTCGTTTTAGCCATCACGTAGAAGTGGGCGGAGTTAAGGCAGGTTTGGGGTTAGGAATAAGGTATTAATCTTACATATTAAAATTATCTATTTACTTTAAAATAATTAGTTGATATAATATAAGTCTATTAAATACATATAACGGAGTAGTTGTGGTAAGTTCTAAGATGGCGGCATTTTATCTTCTTATCGTAACAGCTTTATGGGGCTTGACCTTCCCTTTAATTGGCGAATCGATGGAAACTCAGGATCCATTCCTTTACGTATCACTAAGATTTTCTTTGGCCGCTATTTTTGTTCTTCCTTATTTTTTCCGTCATCTAACTAAAAAAACTCTTATAGTAGGATCTATTTTAGGGTTGATCCAGTGCGGTGTATTTATTCCTCAATCACTTGGACTTGGCACTGTTGATCCCTCACGTTCCGCATTTCTGACTGGTATTAACGTTCTATTTGTTCCTTTTCTTGCTCCTCTTTTCAGAATGGGATCTCCTACACGACATGATGTCATCAGTGCGATCATTTGTTGTATAGGAATTTTTGTTTTGACAGGGGGCAACATGAGTCAACTTTCTGTCGGTGATCTATGGATTATTGGGGCAGCAGTCTTAATTAGCGTCTCCATTGTCTATATTGGGCGGCATGCCAAAAGCTCAATGGACCCCCTCATGCTCTCTTATTCTCAAATTGTAATGACAGCTCTTTTTTCCTGGGTTCCCACACTCTTATTTTCTAATATGGAGTTTGCTCCTTTTTTAACTACAAAAGCTCTATTTTCTCTCTCTATCTGCAGCATCTTTGCCACTATCGTGGCCATTACACTGCAAGCTAAATATCAAAAATATGCCTCATTGCAAAATACAGCCCTTATTTTTAGTTTAGAGCCTGTTTTTGCAGCGATTTTCACAGCGTTAATGGGCGGCATGCTCCCGACCATTTTCACCTTTTGCGGGGGAGCTATTATTCTTTCCTCCATTCTCTATTTAGAATTACTAAGACCTAAAGATCTTGTTCCAGTCGTTTCTTAACTATTTTATACCGAACGTGATTGAATATTTGGAGTTTTGACAAGAAGATTGCTCAAAATTTTTATCTGGAGCGAATGACCATTGCCTTAAGGCAAGGCATGAG
>CALBHK010000122.1 GCA_937894565.1 uncultured Chlamydiae bacterium | reverse complement strand
GTGATGTGACTGGAGTTCAGACGTGTGCTCTTCCGATCTTAGAGTACATTTTTTTCAAAATTGTATACATCTTCTATGTCATCATAGTAGGTATAGTCCCCAACTAAGATTTGGGGACTTGTGATGATGTTTTTTAGAAAGCAGAGCCTTTCTGTTCCGTTGATAGGGTAAAGAGTATCTGCATCTGGATGAATTTTCATAAAGAGGTTAAACTTCCTACTTTTTCCCAAGAGACATCTGGTTTTAATACAACAATAATATGAGAATTTTTAGATTGTTTGCAATAGCTGGTATCATTAATTTTATATATTTGACTCTTTGTTATCTACATGTTTTATAATTTTCAAGGGCTATTTTTGATTCTATAGAATGATCGATAATAGGCCTTGGATAGAGAGAAGTAGGAGCTGTTTTAAGGTGCCATTGATGAATGATGGAGGGGGAAAGTGAAGAGAGTTCTGGAATCCAGTGCTTAATATAGTGGCACTGCGCATCAAATTTTACTTGTTGCGACCAGGGATTGAAAATACGAAAATAGGGCTGGGCATCGCAGCCGGTACTTGCTGCCCATTGCCAATTTCCATTATTAACTGCCGGGTCATAATCTATTAAAGTTTGAGCAAAATATTTTTCTCCCCATCTCCAGTCAATGTGCAAATCTTTGACTAAGAAAGAGGCGGCAATCATGCGCACTCTATTTTGCATAAAACCCGTAACATTCATTTCGCGCATGCCGGCGTCGATAATGGGAAAGCCGGTTTTGCCTTCACACCATTTTTTAAACATCTCTTTATCATTATTCCAAGGGAGGTGATTAAATTTCTCACGAAAAGCTCCTTCAAAAACTTTCGGAAAATAGAGAGCGATGCAAGTAAAAAAGTCGCGCCAATATAAGGAACGAATCAAATCACAAGAAGCACCAAATTGGTTCTCTAACATGTGATAAATTTCTCTTATAGAATAGGTTGTGAATTTTAGATGAGCAGAGAGGTGTGTGGTGGCATTGTGCTGCGGAAAGTCGCGTTCTTCTTTATAATGGGCAAAGTGTTCAATATTTTTTAAGATTTTAAAAGCTGCTTTTCTTCCTCCTTTTGCCTGATGGTTTCGATGGGGTAGAATTTTAGAGTAGAGGGTGTTGTCTTGGGCAAAGGGAACAGGTGTTGTAAAATAATTAGTATAAGGGTTTTTTATGCACTCAGATACACTTAATTTAGATGCATGGCGATAAAAGGGCGTAAAAACAGTGTAGGGGGTGCCATCTTTTTTTAGAGTATCAAAAGGCGGATGTAAAAGTGCATCATCAAAGGAATGAAAGGGGAGATTGAATTTTTCGCAAAGACTAAGAATTTCTTCATCTCTTTGGAAGCTATATGGGGTGTAATCACGATTCACTACAACAGCATCAATGGAGAGTTCTTTAATGCATTTTTCAATTATTTTTTCATTCTCTCCAAAAAAGAGAGACAGACGCGTTCCTTTTTCTTGTAATTGCTGATCTAAATCTTCTAAAGATTCAATCATGAACTGTAAGCAGTGAGCGCTGTAATAGGAGTTATTTTCGATCTGTTGAGGAGTAAAAATAAAACAGGGAATCACTTTTTCTGCATTTTCTAATGCAAAAATGAGCCCGGTGTTATCTTCCAGTCTCAAATCTCTTCTAAAAATAAAGAGTGCTTTTTTAAATTTTTTATCCATATATGTATATTAGACCTCTTTCGAAACTGCATTTAATT
>CALBHK010000121.1 GCA_937894565.1 uncultured Chlamydiae bacterium | reverse complement strand
TTTTAATTTAAACTCTCAAACATAATATTAAATATTATATAATAGTAGTTGTAATACTATCACATATTAATAATAGGTTGTTTTATGGAAGAAGTTCCAAAAGTTCCAAAAACCGGTTTCACTGGTGAGAATGCCGCAACTGTCAAACATATTGGATCCATTGGCATAGGAAATACAAAAGTAACTGAAAGACTCCAATTAGAGGGGGGTCACGCCTCATTAAAAATTGCCACTTTAGCTAAAGAACAAGTCAAAGGTCTTAAATCCTTTCTTTTTGTTCAAATTACAGACACCAAAACTTTTATTAATATCCGTAGCGCTGCTAAACGTCTAGGGATCACCCACGGTGAGGTTAAAAAGTTGGCAAAACAAGGACAATCATTTATAGACAATGCAATGGTAGAACGCGATCAGGCATTAAAAGAATATGAAAAAATAGTAGATAATTACACTCTTCGCTGGGGCAAACTTAAAACAGAAAAAACAAGCACCTCCTTAAAACCAACAACTCTTCTTCACACCATTCAAACGGGCCTTAAAACTTTAAATTTTAAAAAAGGTGAAGAATTTGACATTTTCAAAACAGAAGATTTAAAACAGCTGCACGTTTTTACAAAAAAATTAGGAGAAGGAGCCTTTGGTGTCGTGTATAAAACATTTAATCTCAAGCATCCTATTATTCCTTCAGCCACCAAACAAGTAGATAATTCCCAAAAAGATATAGAAAATATAAATAAACAAAATATTTCAGAAGAAGAAAAATTAAAATTAATAAACATGGGCCAAGTGAATGCTGAAAATGAGCAAAAAATCCTTAAAAAATTAAAAGGCCATAACGCTTTTCTACCTCCTCCCAGCGATATTGTTGTCCTTACCAATTCAAAGGGTGATACAAAAACAGTGCACCAATTCCAACTCATGGCAGGAGATCTAAGAAAGGGAAAAGAGCATATGAATACATTTTATAAACTTCCTATTAAAGAACAGTTACAGCTTTTTCAAACGCCGCTAGAGGGGTTAGTCTATATGCATGATAAAAAAATTGTCCACCAGGATATTAAGCCCGACAATTTTTTAATGGATACCGATTCAGAAGGAAAGCCCAAACGCATCGTCCTCATAGATTTTGGTTCAGCCAAAGAAAATAAAAACGAAGAAAATGTTGAGCCAGGAGAAGTAGGGATGACCTCTTTTTATGTACCCTATGACTTTAATGGTCATACGAGAAAAGAAGTAGACACTTATGCTTTTGCCCTTAGTTTAATTGTCATTTTATCTCAAAAAAATGAAATAGAATTAGACCCTGAATCTTTTCAAACCAACCAAGCTCCCATAATATATCCTAATACTAATGAGTATAATCGAATTCATAGCTTCTTAATGGATAAACAAGTCCCCCAAGAGATGGCAGATCTCTTATTGAAACAAATAGGACCAAAAGAAAATCGCCATTCAGAGGAATCTTTCTTACAAAAATACGATGAGGCATTACATAAGTTGAAATAACTTTCTGCGCTCTCTATGCAGCACACGAGGGTCCATTTTCAATTCGCTCTCTCTTTTAGCGGCCAATTGTCCACAGCCTCCGCTAATATCCTGGCCTCGACTATAGCGGATAGGCGCGGGAATCGAGCGTTCGCTTAAATAAGACTGGAAATTGTTTAAACGTTCTTTGCTTGAGGCCTGCATCTCGACACCTGGAAAATGGTTGAGAGGAATTAAATTCACTTTGGCCTTTAATCCGTGCAGGTAGTGCACTAATTTTTTAGCGTCTTGGAGACTATCATTAACCCCCTCGATCATCACATATTCAAAGGTAATGCCATGTCTTGGCGGGGCTGGATAATTAAGCAAAACTTCTTTAAGCATTGCAAGGCTGTAGCGTCTATTTACCGGCATCATCTTGCTGCGTTTTTCATCCTCGCACGAATGCAAAGAGATAGCCAACCTGACGGGAAGATCTTTGCCCAGTTGTTCAATTTCCGGCACTAGACCTGATGTAGAAATAGTCACACGAGATTTAGAAAGGCCAAAACCCAAAGGATCAATCATAATCGCACTGGCTTTAACCACCTCTTCATAGTTATCTAACGGCTCACCCATCCCCATAAAGACGACATTAGTAATTTTTTTATCCTTTAAGGCTGCATTGGCAATGTGAATTTGAGCTAAAATCTCTCCTGAAGTAAGATTACGCTTCAATCCCATTTTGCCCGTTTGGCAAAAGGTGCAGCCCATTCTACACCCTACCTGGGAGCTGATACATAAAGTGGTACGCTTTTCTGTTGGCATCACCACCATTTCAAGCAGCTGATCATCTCTTGTTTTTAAGAGGAATTTTTCACTTAAATCTACAGAGGTTAAATGAGAGTCGATCTCCATTAGATCCCAACAAAATTCTTTCAATTTTTCTCTGACAGGTAGAGACAAATTACTAAAATTTTCGCTCTGCAAACTTCCTTTCTTATAGATCCAATCAAAAATTTGTTTGGCAGTGAAGGATGGAAATCCAGCTAAAGCGCACCATTGTTTCCACTCTTCAAGGGAAAGATCTAAAGCGGATTTCATATAAACTTAATCCACAATCTGATGATTGGTTCTTCTACGCTCTTGAATGCACTTCACCACCGAATAGATAATGATAGCAATCAAAGTCACTCCTGCAACAACACCAACTCCGCCGACCAAAGCCGTTGCAGCAAATGACGCTTTTATCGCAACAAATTCGGGCATCCCACTAAAAAGAATAATAGCCGATATCATGCAAATCTGCTGTAAAATAACACACAGCACCAACTTCATTTTTACTTCTCTACTGCAGCAAGAACCTATTTTTTTATTTTCAAAACCTTCTTCTGTAGAGGAACTTACAGTAACTTGATGAATTTCTTCTTCCCCTACATCCCCTGTTAGAACCTCTGTTAGAACCTCTGTTACAACCTCTGATTTCTTTCCAACTAAAAAACTCTCTAATTTATTTCTTAGATTTTCACGTGAAAATTCATTTAAATTATCCATCTTACAATCCTATTTTAAATTTTATTTTTATCTAACTCTGCAATCTTTTAAATAATAACAGGCTAAGGCAGTTAAAACTATAAGTGTCAAAGCTACACCTAAGCCAACTCCTAAAGCCATTGCTGAAATAGGGATAGCTTTTATTGCGGCTACAAAAGGAGCGTGCGTGCACAATTTAAAAACTCCATAAGCAATCCCGCCAATTAAACCCGTCGCCAGCACCCCTTTCAATAACTTCCCACAGCCCGCACACCCATCATATTCTTTAACTGGATGATAGATTTCATCAATATTATGATTCTCCATACGAAAACTCTCTTTTAATAAAGGCAATTGTATAACAAAATCAAAAGAAACTCAATAAAAAAATTTAGAGATTGATGGAAGGAATCGCATTCATCACTTTTTCCAGTGCATCAAATTCTGAAAGCACCGCATCCAATTGACCCATAATCGCTTCTTTATCGGGATGTTCAGAAAGCTTTCCCTCTTTAAACAAATTTTTCAATGCATGAAAAGGATCACAGAGAAGGACCAAACTTGTGCTCCTATCTTGAGTGAAGAGGGCTTTAGCAATTCTATGGAGATGGTGGATCAGGGTATAAAAGAGCTCTTTGATCTCTTTTTTCTGCACTTGAGGATCTTGCGCCATCATTTTAGCAACGGTTTGCAAAGTCACAGTGGCATGCGCCCCTACCTCGCGCAGATTTTTTTCTACAGAGAGCTCTGCATAGTGGCCTAAGTAATGCAACGGCACACTACTCTCTTCCATATGAAACTGACAGACATGAATGGCAATTTTACCGGCAAAGACAATAATTTTATTCACAACAGGCTCATAACCATAGGCAATGCTCTCTTGCGTGATGGGATCAAGATGTTGGAACAGATCTCCCAAAAAATAGTCCAATTCGCCAATATCAGCCTTATCTTTCTCCATCCTTGTCAAATAGCTGCGTGCAATTTGTTCAATGCCCTGCAATACCTCTTCACATAGAGAAACATGCGAGTGGGTAATGGCCTTGTACCCCATTTCATAAAGGGGGCGCAATTGATCATAAACGTCCCAACTAGAGGGGGCGGACTTAACAATCTTTTGAATGACAAAGCTTGGATCCAGATAACTGATGGTGCGCCGTAAGTGAAAAATCACAGCATCTATAGCCAAACCTAAACATAGAATAAAGGGGATCAAGAAAGAAGAAATATCTACTACAAAAGAAAACAGAAAAAAAATAGCTACATAGACTCTGGAAGCCATTTGCCACATATCAAAACGAGAAAGGCTTATTACCGAACTTGTTGCCATCTTCACCATTCCCTTTAAAGGGATCATCCCCACAATTGTGATGAGCAGGCTTAAGGTAAAAAGTACGGCAGCTGCATAGGGGGCGCTTGCCTCTAGATTGACAAAAGAAATCCATCCCAGAAAGTGCAGAACCGTAATGAGCAGGGCTGCGATAGTGGCAAACATAATATATCCTCTCTTTTGATCCATAGTACAAAGCAGATGCTATTTTATCCAGAAGAAATGAGGGGCGAGAGAGATTTCATAGAGAGAAGGGAGAGTTAACCCCAGAGCCGCAAAGTACGCAGAGGAATCGCAGAGAAGAAAAAAATAAAGTACAATCTTACTTAATTTCTTTATCCTGCTGCCCGTTGGGTAATCCTGCTATCCTGTTTTTCTTTTCTTTCTTCTCTGCGATTCCTCTGCGTACTTTGCGGCTCTGCGGTTAACTCCCCCTTCTCTCTATGAAATCTCTCTCATCTCTCTGTAATTCTCAGCAAAACTTGACTCGATCACCAACTTCTCTCCCCTCACAGGATGCATCAACTCCAACCGACTGTGCAACAGGGAAATCCCTTCCTTCTCTCCTCTCCTCTTCCCCCCATATTTCACATCCCCGACAATTGGATGCCCAATGGCTGCCAACTGCACCCTAATTTGATGGTAACGCCCTGTTTCCAGTTTGATACGCAGCAAAGAACATCCCTTTCGATACTCTATCCTTTCAAAACTCAATACCGCCTCTTTGCCCCCTCGTGTCACAACTTCAGCGCGGTGCTCTCCATGAATCAATAGATGTCGTAAAACCCCCTCTTGCTGCGTATCCCCTTCTACAAGGGCCAAGTATTCTTTCTGCCACCCCATTCCCTTTAAATCCTGCTGCAACCGCTTAAGCGCTTTGCTGCTTTTAGCAAACAAGACAATCCCCTGCGCGCTGCGGTCTAACCTGTGCACTGCATGCAAATAGACATTTCCACTTTTTTTATCTCTTTGTTTGACCCACTCCCTTGCAAGGGATTCTAAAGATTCTTCCTTTCGACCGCTGTCTTGAGTCAGTAAACCTGTAGGCTTATCAAGGGCCAAAAGATGATTGTCTTCAAAAAGTACAATCATCTTCTCTGCCTCCCCCGCTGCCTTAATGCTTCGTAAAGCAGCACGGTAGTGGCTGTAGCAACATTTAAAGAATCGGCCCTTCCACACATAGGCAGCTTCACTTGTAAGTCAGCTTCTTGCATCCATAGATCAGAAAGGCCATATTGCTCCGTTCCTACAGCAATGGCAAGAGGGCAATTTAAATCGACATCGGTATAAAGCGCCTGGGCGTGGGGGGTGGCCGCTAAAATATGAACGCCTCTTCCTTTTAGCCAGGATAACACTTCTTTTCCTTCTGCCTCTACAACGGGGATGGTAAATAAAGTACCCACGCTCGCTCTAACTACATTGGGATTATGCACATCCGTGCAACGATCACAAACAATTAATGCATGGGCCCCCACAGCATCGCAAGAGCGCAAAATAGTACCCAGATTTCCAGGTTTTTCAATAGCTTCCGCTACCACATACAAAGGTTTTTCTATCTGCGCAAGATCTTCTAATTTAAGATGCCTTTGCTCAGCCACTGCCAAAAGCCCATCAGGACGGTCGCGATAGGATAGTTTTCTAAACACAGCTTCTGAGCAAATAAAATGCGCAGCATCGATCGAATTAATTAACGCCTCTTCATTTTCTCCTAAAAAAAGAGAAGGGCAATAAAAAAGCTGCGTGCACACCATGCCGCCCTCTTTGGCACGCAATAGCTCGCGATAGCCCTCGATTAAAAAAAGGCCCGAAAACTCCCTTTCGCGCCGCTCTCTTAATTTAACAGCCTCTTTAATTTTGGGATTTTGCACGCTTGTAATTTCTTGCCTATTCATTCATCCACCTTGCATAACATCCTGATGGCAAAGCTAAGACTTCTTTTTCTCCCTCTAAAAGCAATTCACCCGATTCTATTTTTCCGCTGCGAAATTGTTTGAGAAGATTTTCCAATACCACAGGGGTCATTCCCGGTGTATGGCAAGAGAGAAGCAGAAATTTGGCTTTACTGGATAATAGATCGAAACAGGCGGCAAGAAGAGGGACGATCTGCTCTTCTATTTTAAATATCTCTCCGCTATTTCCTCTGCCAAAAGTAGGTGGGTCTAAAATAATAGCCTCATAGCTTTTTCCGCGGCGCTTTTCTCTTTGTAAAAATTTCATGGCATCTTCAACGATCCAATGGGCTTCTACATTGTTAAGCTCTGCATTTTTCCTGGCCCAGCTCACCATTCCTTTTGAAGCATCCACATGCCAGACCGTTGCGCCAGCTAATGCTGCTGCCATTGTAGAACCTCCGGAATAGGCAAATAAATTCAACACATGATCAGAACTGCTAAGTTTGGAACGTATCCATTTCCACTGCATAGACTGTTCTGGAAAAATCCCCAAATGGCCAAAATCAGTCGCTTTAAGTAAAAAGCGCATGCCCTCTACAGTAATTTCCCACTCCTGAGGGAGTTTTTCTCTCCCTGTCCAAATAAGGTCTGGCTCTCTGGAAAAACTGGCATGGGCCTTTTTCCAAAGAGAAGAGTTTTGAATGGTCCATAGCGCCTGAGAGGCAGGTCTGCTAATTAAAAAGGATCCAAATTGCTCTAATTTACAGCCCTCTCCACTATCTAAAAGAGAATAGCCTAAAAAGGAAGAATCAGAATAAGACACGTTATTTTTCCATATTTTTATTGCTTCTTAATAAAAAGAAATTATAGTATAGAATATAAATTTATTCATAGCTTAAAAAATGCAAAGTTGTACAGCCATCTACACTCTTTTTCTTAACATAGGAAAAACATGCGAGCGAATAGCAGCTCTACGCCATGTTAAGGTAGCAACTGCCGCCTTCTCCGCTTTTAAATCTTTATATAAATTTTTTTCAGGCCTACTCAATGACACAAAAAACTTCTCAAAAAACACGTATGAAAAAATAAAAATCACATTAACACCCTCAAAAAAGAAAGTAGAAGAACCAGAAACTCCCGGAAAAATAGAAAAATTAAGAAACTTAGCTCATGGTTTTTTTAGTCTTCAACTCTTCAAATTAGCTCCACTTCTGCCCGCCGCTTTCATTCCTTCTCATTTAATTCGCTTTCTTTTTGTGGTGGACATCGCTGCTATTTTTGGTTCTTATTATCATGCTAAGGCTGATAAACATGAAATAGTGCAAGCTAAAGATAAAGTCCATCAAATCATGCATGCAAGCAATTTCATAGGATCCATCATTATGGTTGCTTCTTCCGTTTTGCACTTATTGCAATTAGTGATTACTGCTAGCACCGCTTTAACGCTAGTTAAAACCACAGCCTTCTATCTAAGCGTCGGTGCTTATCCCTTGTTTGCTGTAAGCCTTGGCCTTTATTTGTGGATCAACAGAGAGTGGGTAGCGCAGAAGTTTAAAAGCTTAGCGCAAAAAATCACCGGCTAAGGAACTGTTCAGAAATAAATTGAACAATTGACATACATCTTTTAACGCATCTTAAAGAGATCGAAAACAAGCCTACACAAAGCGTATGTCATGTTTTCGATCTCTATAATCTGCATTAAAATCTGCACGTCAATTGCTCAATTTATTTCTGAACAGTTCCTAAACAACAACCCTGATGTTACGTTCAAGCAACTGAGGATGCTGGTTAACCCACTCTTGCGCCTTTTTCCCAATACGTACTGTGGCCTGCACGCTCTTTCCCTCTACGAAAAAACAGGCAGCCACTGTCTCATCTTGCACAAAATGCCTCAACTTCTTAAATTTTTGCGCATTTGGCAACCCCTCTTTAAAAGACTCTAAAACCTCCCCGCTCTGCGCATCTTGATAAAGCTGAGGAAAAGATATTTGAACTCCCCATGTGATCGTATTTAAACCATGCACCATAGCTCGAAACATCCCTTCTTCCTGAGAATAACTTAAATTATTAAGCTGCATCACCAAAACAGGATGTATAATTGTTCCAATGAGACGCCCTCCCTCTAATTCTTTAAAAGATAGATCATTTATATCGGCTGTTAAGGCATTAGAGAACTCTTTTTTAAAGAAACCAGAGTCCGGAATTTTTTGTAAAGAAAGGGATTTGCAGTACTGCTGATAAGCGTGTAAAAAATCCTCTTTACTACGCTTTTCTTCTCCTAAGATTAGAGGCAAGCCCACTCTATAAAAAACAATAGGCTCTAAGATATCTAAAAGGGCGCTCATCTCTATAGGATCCAAAAGAAGCTGAAAAGAGAGCCACTTAGAGGCTTGCAAGGAAGGATTACTCATGGTTTCTTTCGAAAAATGATTGAATAAATAAAAAACTCACTCCGCAAAAAATAGCTGAATCGGCAAAATTAAATACGGGAAAATGATAGCCCCAGAAAACAAATTTAAACATATCGATCACATGGCCATAAAAAGCGGCATCTACAACATTTCCTAACGCTCCTGCAATGATGATAACCAGTGGCAATTGCATTTTAAATGCCAGCTTAGCTTTGCACAAATAAACGATCATGCCGATAATCAATACAATACGCGCCATGAGAAGTAAATGAGGCATACTGGAGAGGAGTCCCCAGGCCATTCCTCTATTTGTAGCATGAACAATAGAAAATTCAATCCCCATCCAATTTTCAAAGATGGGGACTCCGCCGTAAGGGTAACCAAAGTGGTAGTAAGGATCGGCGGAGATATAATATTGAGTTAAATATTTTGTTAAAATATCAGCTATAAGCACAATACTAAAAAAAAACGCTAATTTAATTAGAAGTCTAATATTCACCGTACTTCTAATATTCACCACGCTCCAACTTCTCTTTAGCTTGCACTGTAAGATTGGCATAAGGCATCGCATCTAAACGACGAATAGGAATCTCTTCACCTGAGAGATCGCAAATTCCATAAGTGTCTTCTTCAATTTTCTCTAAAGCCCTGTCTACTTGCTTAAGAATATCAATCTCTTGATGCGTCAATTCTAAACCGATTGTACGATCAAAATCGTCAGTCCCTTGATCTGCCTGATGCTGGGAATAGCCTGTGGCCTCATCTGGTTTTTTCACCTCTGCTTCCGCTCCTTCAAGCACCTTAAGCATCTGGCGGCGCATCTCCAATAATCGCTTCTTAAATTCATTAATTTCACTCTTTTTAAGCGCCATTTTTATCTCCTGTTATTTATCTTTAGGGGGCAATGTTTGAATTGCCACCATCAATTCATCTATATCCTTAAAACGTCGATATTCACATGCAAAACGTATATATGCAATAGGATCTAAGTGATGCAAATTCTGCATAACCATTTCCCCTACCTCTTCTGTCTCAATATCCCTTAATTGCCTCTCCATAATAGCATTGGTAATAGAGGTGGCAATCTGAATGACCTGTTCGCGGCTTACAGTCGTATGCCTACAGGCCGCTTCAATCCCGGCTATCAATTTTAACTGGCTAAAATCTTCATACCTTCCATCCCGTTTATGCACCTGCACAGTTAATTCAAGAGTTTCAAAAGTCGTAAAACGCCTCTGACACCCTTGACATTCACGACGACGGCGAATGGCTTTGCCATCAATAGCCTCGCGGGAATCTACAACTTTAAGTTCCGAACTTTCGCAAAAGGGGCACTTCATCATCCCTCTAATTGGAATAGCAAGGCGATAAATTATCTCAATTGCGAATTTATGTCGATAGGTTCTTTAAATGGAGAACCAGGTCTCTTTGAAGACAACATGCGAGGGGCCTTGCCCATCATGTCGCTCAATGAAGTAATTGATTTTACGTTCTTGAATCAGAAAATTCTCTTCCTTCCAGCGCGCTTTCCCCTCTACTTGAATGGATGTGTTTTCTGTTTTTAATTCCCCGCTTGCCACCCCAAAATACCACCCTTTTTTCTGTTTTTTAATCTGAATTTGGCTTGAATCTTCAAGTACCGCCTCATGGAGCAACCCAGTAAATTGCACGGGATAAATAGTTTCTACAGAAATCTCTTCCCCAAGAGGAGCCATTAACTGCGCAAAAAAACGTTCAAAAAACTTCTCATCAAATCCAGAATTATGCTGATATTCTTCCAACTGCCCAGAAGTTTCTTTAATTTTATATTTATCTTCGATCTCAAAAACCAGAGAACGCGTAAAAGGCAGTATCTCTCCATTAATAGAAATATTAGAAAGCATGACATAAGCTGGAAAGCTATTTACTTTGGGGACGGGGGTTAAGAATTCTAAATCAAAGTCCACACTCAAACATAGGCTCTGCGCCTCCGCTAAGATAGTTTCTTGCGTGACAATAAAATGCATCGTCTGAGCAGCAGGAAAACTAAAGGGTTCACAAAACACAGATGCGGATACTAGAGAGAAGAATACAATAGAGTTTAGAATACCTTTTAACATTTTGTCCTCATTAACTGTGTAAGTAAGAACTATATGGTAAAATGAGGATATTAAGAAACAATAAATAAGAGTTTTTTTTAAAAAATTTTTCCACACAAAGATCGCAACAGACTAACTCACAGAACACGGGAAAAAGAAAAAAAACAGGATGGCAGGATCTGCCTTTGGCAGGCAGGATAGGCTGGATAATTATACTAGTATCTAATTGCATAAATAAGCAGTCATATTTTTGCGGCTT
>CALBHK010000120.1 GCA_937894565.1 uncultured Chlamydiae bacterium | reverse complement strand
GATGCGCGCCGTGCAGGTCAGTTTCGGGCAACAGCAGCAGAAATTCTTCACCGCCAGCGCGTATCAGCGCGTCGGAGGTGCGCAGATGCCGGCTGATTTGATCGGTTACCCATTGCAATGCGGCATCTCCCACCAGGTGACCCTGCTCGTCGTTGACCCGCTTGAAATAGTCTATGTCGAGCATGCAGGTGCAATAGGGCCGACTATGCCGCTGCGCCAGATGCAGCACCGGCGGCCAGTGTCGTGCCAGCCAGCGGCGATTGTAGGCACCAGTGAGTGGATCGCGGTCGGCGGATTCCTGCAGTTGCAGCGATAGTGCTTGCTGGCGGTCGCGCATGCGGGCGAGATGATCGCGGCTCATGAAGAAGCCGTGTTCGATGGAATCCACCCCCGCGGCCACCGCCACGTCCAGGCCTTTGGCACCGCTGCAATGCGCAAACACCTTGCGGCCAGCCGCGTGCGCGGCCTGCACCACCGCGCTGGCGGCCTCGGCGCTGAACTGAGGCTCGTCGGTGACGGCACCGGCATCGAAGTCGATGATGCCGGTGATGCGCACCTGGTCGTCCGGATCTACCAGCACGTTGTAGAGGTGATAGTCGTTGTGAATCACCTGTGCCCGCAGCGCCGGCAGGCGGGGCAGCACCAGGTCGGTGAAGCGCACCGGGCGCTCGGCGATCATCCCTGCCGGCAGCGTCACGTCGGCCAGCGGCAGCGTGAGATCTTCGACGAGGAGGTAGCCGTCGGCGGTGGTGCGGACGACCACCTCACCGCCGGTGATGGCCGGCGCGATCGCCAGCGCGTGGCCGCTGGCGACGGCGGTGGCGTCGAGAGGACGCCGTGTACTCGTTCTTGTGCAGCATCACGGTCTTTTTCATGGAGCGCAAGCCATTCACGCCTGTTGCCTTAATCTTAAGGATAAAAAAATTGTCTCATGGGATTTAATGATGAATGATCTAGGATTAGGGATGGCGGGTGCTGCTTGTGTAATTCCCTTGATAGGAAGCATTTTCGCTTACTATTTACGAGAGCATACTATAGAAGAAATAGCCATACAAAAAACTTACGTTCATTTTAAAAGTTACCTTGAAGAAATGAAAAATTGGCAGGTTGTTCTTGAAGAAAGCAACCTTAGCATCTATCTAGAAAAGACCAATCGAGACCAAAAAACAATTGCTACAGAAAACCAGCCTATAGAATATCATTTTCGTAATATTCAAAATCCACCTCCTATAGCGAGTAACGAAGAAGAACGCAATGGAATTCTACAACTTCGTATAGAGGATCAAATCGATAGAAACTTTTTTTTATTCGATTTCCATGCCAATCGCATTCTTAATGAGCCTTATTCCTTAGGAAACACAAGCCTTAGGAATGCCTTAAAAGAACGAAAAGACTATGAAGGCGAAGAGCTAGAGCAATCCTTCAACCAGCTATACTACGATCTTGAATGGATACGCCTCCTACAAGAGCACTACCCAAAGAGCGAGGATGCAGTTATCGCAATCTTTAATCTGATCAAGAAATAGCGATTAATTAACGCACAAGCGCGATTTGGCTCATTCTTAAATCATAGACCGACCACTGATCCATTCCCTCCGCTAGCAAACGGTGATACTTCGCCAGTCCTTCCATATAATGATAGGCATTTAATCTTAAAATGCTTCTTCTCTCTTCCACTTTCAACTGCACCACGATCTCTTTCTTTCCAAAACTTTTAGCAAATAACCCTCTTAAATCTAAAAGCTCTATTTTTTCTCTGCCTAAATCATCAAAAATCTCTAACATTGTTTGAGAAATTTCTACATTAATCCCCTCTCCCCACCCCCCTTCCCACTCTTTAGGCAAAATTAACGTCGGCAGGGGTAAAGATTCAAAAAAAGGTAAATAGGGAATGAGGCGTAAATCATTGGAAAGGGCCAAATTTTGCTTGTCCGCAATCTTTATAATAGGATAGCGATTTTTATAAGTGATGAGCAGAGTGTGTGCATTCTCTCTTTTCACTTCTGCCTTTGTAATCCAAGGAGAGCTGCGAAGACGCTTTTGCATCTTCTCTATAGAGAGGGAATAATAATGAACGTTCTTTTCTTTAGAAAGATTACAAAGCTGCAAAATATATTTCTCAGAGAGAGGATGTGCAGAATCTGTGCCTACAACCACCTGAGTAATCATATGACTGGGATCTTTTGCACGGTATTTTAGATACAAATGCCAGGAAAAATAGATGGCTGTCGGCAGACCTGTGATCAGGCAAACTGAAAGTAAGATCAGGAGTGTCGATTTAGTGAAGGAGAGACGTTTTTCTTTCTTTTTGTGCATGCTTCCATACCCTCATTTGTTTACGATGCACTTTCGTCCCTGTTTTAACTAAAATAACCATAATCTTGTTCATATCAAATCCCAAAGATGCAAAAAGCTTAGGAACTCCGCTAAATTCTGTAAGTCCGGGAATGGGATTGATCTCATTAAAAAGGACAGATCCTTTTTGATCAATAAAAAAATCGATCCGTACAATGCCACTACAACCTAATTTATCAAATAACAGCTGCGCACCGTTCAATAACTGCTCCCTTTGTTCGGGGGTAAGATGGGGGGAAAAATCCACTCCATTACCTTCTTGCGTATATTTTCCTGCATAATCATGAACAGCTTCTTTCTTAATAATTTCAAAAGGCGGCAAAATGATAGGAAATTTGCCATCTGCTACATCCACCACTACCACCTCAATTTCCCTGCATGGCTCTACTGCTTCTTCTATCATCACCTTATTATCCAAGGTAAAGGCAGCATCTATTGCCTTGATCACTTGCTCTGGGCTCGCCGCTCTATACACCCCGATCGTAGAGCCTAAATGGACCGCTTTGACAAAAACAGGAAGGCTCAAATCTTCGTTAACCCATTTTTTTATGAGATCAGGTTTATTTATCCATTCTTTCTTTAAAATATCCACAAAGGGAACAGTTGGAATATTAGAGCCTTGAGCTATATTTTTAGCATAGACTTTATCCATGCATAAACTTGAAGCCGCCACACCTGAAAAAGCATAAGGAATTCCCAAAGTTTCCAAAAATCCCTGCAATTTGCCATCTTCTCCATAAGGTCCGTGCAGCATAGGGATCACAAAATCACAGCTATATAACTCCTGAAGAATTTCAGGCGGTATTAACTGCTCATAATCATTAGAATAAGCAGAAGAAGACCAAAAACCTGCAGGATCAATAAAAAAATCTACCCCTTCATACAGATCCCCTCCCAAGCCCTTCTTCAGATGCACAGCAGACAATTTAGAGACTTCATGCTCTGCAGAACGTCCTCCACTTATGATTCCTATTTTTAATTTAGACGGAGGCTCGCAGCGATAAATTTCTAAAATTTCATCTGCTAGAGAAGGTAAATCCCCAGCTCCCAATGTGAGGACCAAATCCCCCGGCCTAAGCAAAGGGGCCAATTCAATGGCCAGTTGTTCGCGAGGACAATAACAACAGTTGTTACCTACTGCCTCTACAATTGTTTCTATATTCACGCCAGCGATTGGCTTTTCACCGCTTGCATAGATATCTGTGACAATCACCTTATCGGCAAAGGCAAACACCCTATTCAACTCTTGCATAGAATGGTTCATTCTAGAATAACGATGCGGTTGAAAGACTGCAATAATACTATCTGAACTATGGTTAGACATCGCTTTAAGAGTGGCTTCAATTGCTGTTGGGTGATGTGCATAATCATCCATGAAGGTGATGCCCTGAATGGAGCCTTTTAACTCAAAACGACGCTTAACTCCTAAAAAGCTCTCCACACCTTTAACAATGACACTGCCCGGAATCCCTATAGAATAGGCTAAAGAAAAGGCTCCTAAAACATTAGAAATATTATGAGCACCAAATAGAGGCACTATTCCTTCAAAGACTTCCTGATCCATATGAAAACGAACTAAATTCTCTTTTTCCTTTATGATCTCTGCCCAATACCTGCGTTTTCCTTCAGAAAGACCATACCCCTGCACTCCCTCTTTTTCCCATTGACAAAGGATTTCATCATCAGAATTAATGAAAGCGGAGTTTTTTACTTGAATATGTTCAATAAATTGTTTAAAAGCCTTTTCGAGATGAGCCTTATCTTTAAAATAGTCCATGTGATCTTCATCTATGTTTGTCACAATGGCACCATAGGGATGATATTTTAAAAAAGTGCCATCACTTTCATCCGCCTCGATCACTAACCACTCCCCAGCCCCCCACTTTGCATTGGTCTGGCTATTATTCAAAATACCGCCTACAACGTACGATGGATCTAGCTGTGCTATTTCTAAAATATGAGCCAAGAGTGCTGTTGTAGTTGTTTTTCCATGACAGCCCGTTACAGCAACTGTTTTTTTAGTGCGTGTGAGCAATTCTAAAAGATCGGAACGATGATAAAGAGGACATCCTAACTGCTTAGCAGCTCTTAATTCAGGGTTATCTTCCCCAATCCCTGTGCTATAGATCACAGCCATTTCCGGCTCAATAAAACAAGCGTCATGACCCTTCTCAATATGAGCTCCCATAGAGGCTAATTGGTCTGTTTGCGCATTCGTTGCCAAATCGCTTCCGGAAACAGTAAAACCGGCCTGAACTAAAATTTTAGCCAGCCCACTCATGCCGATACCGCCGACACCAATAAAATGACACTTTTTAGGAAGCTGAATTTCCATAATATTATTCCTTAGATATATCCATTATATTAATTAGATGTTCGCATAAAGAGAGCAGCTGACGCCCTTTTTCCTTAAGAAGGTTTTGATGAAAACGCTCTTTTGCCGCTAATAATGCATCAAAACTTTCATGAGCATTGTGACTCAAAAGCTCTTTTTGGGGAAGTATAATGGCGCCCTTTAAACGCTCTGCCACTGAACGCGCGTTCTCATCCTGATGGTTGTCCGCTGCCTGTGGATAGGGAATTAAGAGGCCCGGAACTGCATAATCCACCATTTCTGCTACAGAATTAGCACCCGAGCGGCCTATATATAATTCTGCGATCTCCCAAGCCAAGTCCATTCTGGGCTCAAAAGGTTTGATCAGGGCCTTAGCACCCTCCTCGCGATAAAAATCATCCAAGCTCTTGGCTTGCGTTTGATACCCTATAAAATGCAATACCTGATAGCCTTTTATTTTACCTTTAAGCAGATGGGGAATTGCTTCATTTATTTTTTCTGCTCCCTGAGAGCCTCCAAAAATCAAAAGAGTCGAATGATCAGCTGAAAATCCAAAATAAGCAAAAGCCTCTTCTCTTCTATTTGATCGAGCTTTTTTTGGAAGAGGGATTTCTAACGCTCTCTTTTTTCCAAAACAATTTAATTTAACAATCGCTTCGGGAAAATGCACACCCACTAAATGAGCAAACGGAGCCATAAGGCGTGTCACTTTTCCCGGAAAACTATTGGCTTCATGCAAAACAATAGGGATTTTTAAATAGCTACCTGCTATGAGGGGAGGAAGGCTATGATAGCTGCCAAAGCCTACAATCACACCAGGAGTCCTCTTCTTGATCTCATTTTTAGCTTGCCTCACTCCTTGCATCAACTTTTGAATGCTTTTGGGGGCTTTTAAAAAATCTCTTAACGAAATAGTGGCGGAGTCCACATCCTGATAGCTCCAGCGCGATCGATCAAAATAGGGGTTCGTAGAGAGCTGAGCCCCCATGAAGTGAACGCTGCAGCCTCTTGCGTTAAGTTCTTCTGCCAGAGCTTGCGCCGGAAAAACATGCCCTCCGGTGCCTCCCGTTGCAATTAATACATCCCTCTGCACTTGGCCTCCTCGCTTAAGCTAAGTAAAAGCCCAATTCCCATCGAATGTGCAATCAGAGAAGAGCCTCCCTGACTAAAAAAGGGCAAATTTAAACCTGTACTGGGCAGAAGCCCAGAGACAACCCCTAAGTTTAAAAAAGCTTGAAAAGTCATGAGAAAAGTAATAATGGTAGATAGAAATATTGCTTGTTCACACTCTAAATACTGCGCAATAGAAAAGCCCGCATACAAAATCACCACATAAAGCAAAATAAGCAACATAATCCCCACAAAACCAAACTCCTCGGCATAAATAGCGGCAATGTAGTCATTTTGCGCCTCTGGTAAATAACTGAGCTTCTGCAAACTTTGCCCCGGTCCTTTCCCCCATAATCCACCAGAACCGGCTGCCACTTTTGCCTGATGGGGCTGATGCCCCTTGCCCAACAGATCTAATTCGGGATTCCAATATACATTTAATCTGCCCCTTACATAAGGAAGTTGCACAGCCGCAAAAGCACCTATTGCTAATAGACAAGCTAAAGGCAGTGCCCAATATTTAGCTGGCACCCTTGTTATAAAACAAAGCACTAATAAAGAGACGATAATTACTCCCACGGTGCCATTATTCGGCTCTATCAAAATTAAAAAAATAGGCACAAGCACGATCCCAAACAACTTAAAAAATTGTTTAGGCTCTCTCCATCGATTTTGGAGTTGTGCGATTAAAAAAGCGGGAATCAAATATTTGACAAATTCTGAGGGTTGAATGGAAAGCGATCCTAAATGAATCCAGCGTTTAGATCCATTGACCTCATGTCCAATACCGGGAAGCAAGCAAAATAGCAAAAGAATAGAAAAAATCAAAAGCAAAAGAGGTGAAAATTCTAAAAAACGACGATAACCAACACGCCAAAGAAAACTTCCTCCTGTAAAAGCGAGAAGAGCAAAAGCAAACTGTTTAAAAAGAGCTTGATGGGTACTCTCATGAAGAGATAAATCCAAAACTTCTGCAGATGTAGTATTAAAGATCATCACGATGCCTAAAGCAAAAAGAGCGCTCACCGCGACAAGAAGCAAATTACGATACGTGTTCACAACTTACTTCACTCTCACTTTATCTCCAGGACGCAGATTGCGCGCGCTATCTTCATCCAGCGCATTAAGCCTTAAAATTTCTGTATAACTCACATGAAAGCGTCTGGCAATAGTCCAAGGGTTATCTCCTTTTTGCACTTGATAGTAGATCGATCCTGCTTCCTCTGCAGGTGTTTCTAAAGAGACACTAGGACTATTCACAATCTCTTTAGCTGCAGAAGATTTAGGTACTAATAAAACTTGCCCAATCTGCAGGCGATCGCTTTGCAGATGATTTAATTTTCTAATCATAGCCACACTTGTGCCATTAGATTTGGCAATTTTTTCTAATGCATCCCCCCATTTTACCGTAATCTCTACCGTGTCTTCTGTTTTTTGAGGTCTCTCTTCATATTGAGAATAGCTTTGAAGCACTTCATCTACTTCATCGGGAATTTGTGTACTCTCAAGTTCGGATGTAGCATAAGAAGGGATGATTTCAACCATTTCAGTATAAGGTAAGGAACGGACATCCTGCGAAAGAGGAGGTGCAACTATCTTATTTTCTTGATGAATCGCAGTCATTAAAAGAAGCGTTAAAAGCCCCGCATTAATTACCACCGATAATAAGATCACATCCCTTTTACTCATCGCCATCTTTTCCTCCTACGATATCTTCAACTAATGATACAAAATGATCCCCCCTGGCTTTATAATCAGTATACTGATCAAAACTAGAACATCCAGGGGAAAGTAGCACGGTCTCTCCCACCTGCGCTATTTGATTAGCATAGACGAGCGCCTCTTTTAATGTCTTAAAAATATGAGTTTTTATACCCAATTCTTGTGCTATTTTATGGGCTGCTTCCCCAAAAAGACAAAGCTCTCTCACCTTTCCCTTCATAACCTCTAGCCAGGGAAGGTAAGAGCCCCCTTTATCTTTGCCTCCGGCAAGAAGTATAATGGAACCCGGAATAGATTTAATTGCTTGCAAGGCAGCGTCGACGTTAGTCGCTTTGCTATCATTGATCCATTCTACTCCCCCAAAACAGCCCACTCTCTCCATACGGTGACGTGCTTTAATAAAACTCTTGGATGCCTGCAAAAATTCTTCATCCGAAATCCCAAAAGTACGGCATATGAGTAAAGCAGCTCTTGCATTTGCCTCTTCAAAATGGGCAGTTTGCGCGTCATAAACTTTTCCAACCTTCCACTCTTTAGCCGTCTGGGCATCTACAAAAAAAGGAGCATTGGCCTTAAGAATATCTTTTAAACGCAACTTAGATTTAGCATAATTTTTTATTGATCCATAACGGTCCAAATGGTCCGGCGTGATATTCAAAATAATACCCGCATTTAAACAGCGCGTCTCCAATGTCTCTAACTGGTAAGAGCTAAGTTCGATCACGGCAATTTTTTTAGCGTGCTCACGATCGATGACAAACTCTGAAATAGGCAGGCCTATATTCCCTACTGCCTCGGCTGGTATGCCGCACTGATTTAGGACGTGTGCAATAAGGGATGTGACAGTTGTTTTTCCGTTTGTTCCTGTAATTCCCACCGCAGCGGATCGCAAAAAACGCATACCCCACTCAGCTTCTCCAATAATGGGAATACCCTTTTTTTGGATGAGGACAACATCCGGATGAGTAAGAGGAATCCCTGGAGATATAATCGCTATCTCAAAACGGTGTTCATTCTCTATAAATATTTTGCTATCTGCATGAGGATGCTGGGCATCAATTGTAAATACATTCCATCCCTGCTGTACTAGAAGCTTTTTAGCGGCCTGTCCACTTGTTCCAAACCCCATGATTAGCGCATTTTTCATCTTATCCCTACTGCAACTTGATTGAGGATAGGCCCACAATAGCTAAAAGCAGGGCCACAATCCAAAAACGAATCACTACTTTAGTTTCAGGCATGCCCAAATATTCAAAATGATGGTGTAAGGGAGCAATTAAGAAAATGCGCTTTTTATTGCGCAGTTTATAGCTGCCTACCTGTAAAATCACAGAAAGAGCTTCTGCGACAAAAATCCCCCCAATAATCGATAACAAAATTTCTCGCCGCAGCAAAACAGCAGAGACCCCAATAATAGCCCCTAAACTCAAAGATCCGATATCTCCCATAAACACCTGCGCGGGATGGCTGTTATACCAGAGAAAACCCAAAGCTCCTCCTATTAAAGCGCATAGATAAATGGCGATTTCTGCGCTCCCTTCGATATAGGGAATATTGAGGTAATGCGCAAACTCGCTATTGTTACTTAAAAATGCAATCGCTGCAAAAGCCATAGAGGCCATAATTAAGCAGCCTGCTGCCAAGCCATCTAGACCATCTGTTAAATTGACCGCGTTAGAGGCCCCTGTGATCACGAAAACAGAAAAGGTGCCGAGAATTAAAAGGCCAAGCCCGCTAAAGGCAATGAGAGGATATTTATAAAAAGGAAAAAAGAGATGCGCCGCACCTATTTGATAAGGAGCTTCCATAGAATGCCCTCCCGCTTCTCCCCACCTCATGATCGAAAGAGGAAAAAAATCAGGCAAAAAAAGAACACAGGCAAGAAGCGCTGAAAATAGAATTTGGATTCCAAGCTTTTTTTTCCCTCCCAATCCTTTAGTATTTTTATATTTTAATTTAAGATAGTCGTCATAACCTCCTAAACCACCAAATACGCAAGTGGTAGCTAAGAGGATCCATGTAAAGACGTTCGAGAGGTCCATCCACAAAAAAAGAGAAACCAGCATGGAAAAAAGAATCAGTGCTCCGCCCATTGTGGGCGTATCTTCTTTTTTTGCATGCAATTTACCAAGCAAAGAACACTCTTCCGCTTCTTTACGAATGGTCTGTCCAATTTTTAATAAATAGAGCTTACGAATAAAAAAAGAGCCCAGTCCAATACTGAGGAATAAAGAAGTCATTGCAGCGAGCATCATCCTTGTTGAAGAGTAGGCAAATACAGCAGGAAAATTAATACCCCATGCGCTAAGCCATTTCACTACAAGTAAGATCATGTTCAACCTGCTCTTTTAATTTATTAACGATCTGTCCTAACGCTAGCGTGTTTTTTCCTTTGATAAATAATTGATCCCCCTTTTTGAGGGAAGGGAAAAGATGAGCGCATAATGGATCGATGGAATCAAAATGGTACGCTAAACGTCCATTTTTTATCCAGCACTGATGCATAACTTTTGCCTCTTCACCAATGGTATACAAAGTCTTTATTTTATCTAAAGCCGCAAGTGCTGTTTCTTCATGAATTTTTACAGAATAAGGGCCTAAATCTGGGATAGAACCTAATACGGCAATATAATCCCCGTCAAGAGCAACAATAGCAGCACGCATACCGGAAGCATTATAGGCGTCATTAATGACATGAATGCCGCCAATCTCTACTTTTTCTAACCTTCCAGGAGGAAATGATAGATTTTGCAGAGCTGTACGCAAAACGAGATCAGGAACACCTAAATCCATTGCAACAGAGAGAGCTGCAGCTAGATTCAATTTTAAGTAAGGTGCTGGCAATTGAATTTTTCCTAAAAAAATGCCTCTAAAATAGAGTCCATCCTTTTTTTCTGTGATTTCATTTTCTGAATAATAAAAAATAGGACAAGAAGCTAGTGATTCCAAATACTCTCTGTGGGCAATATTTTTAGGAAGATAGAGGCGTTGAGTATGGGCAGAGGTATAGATTTCAGCCTTAGCTGAAGCGATTTCTTGTAGAGAAGAAAAATTTTGCGCATGCACATAATCAATTAGTGTTAAAACAGCAATTTGGGGAGGAGCAATAGAGATAAGATGTGCAATCTCATTTTTGGCTGTCATCGCCATTTCCAATAAGAGAACCTGCTTATCCCCGTTTAGTTCATTTAAAATAGTGAGCGGCAAACCAATTTGAGAGTTATAATTTTTAGAGCTGGCCGCAAGGGAAAAATGTTCCTTTAATAAAATGTTTAAAAAAAATCGAGTTGTAGTTTTACCCAGTGATCCTGTAATGCCAATAGTCATGAGGTCCGGATAGGAAGAGATACGGGAGCGCGCTAATTGCTGCAAAGTAGACAAAACATCTTCCACCTCAATTTGATCTAACCGGATATGATGCTGTGCCTTACCCTTTTGCACAATGGCACCAATTGCTCCTTTTTGTTGCACGTCTTGAAGAAATTGATGG
>CALBHK010000119.1 GCA_937894565.1 uncultured Chlamydiae bacterium | reverse complement strand
TGTTATCGCATTCATCATATTCTTTATGAAGAGTGACTTGCTCTCCATTAACGGACGGGCGGTTAACCTGCACGCAGCGGTTATGAGCATCATAAATAAATTGTGTTTCATTGCCGCGTAGATCAATTTCTGCTATCAGGTTGCCCATCACATCGTAGCGATAAGAGGTGGTATAAGAATTGCTCTGCGGATCCTTGAGCTCTTTTTTGATCAAACGGTTCATGAAATCATAAGTATAGAAAAATTCTTTTTGCCCGCTATTTGAGAGCTGGTGGATGCAGTTATAGTTGGCATCGTAAGCATAGGTGGAGACATTGCCCAAGGCATCCGTCTCTTCGGTCAAATTGCCTTTTTTATCATAGACCCACTGCTTGCAGTAGGCGAATTGATTGTTGCTATCGTAAATGTCTTGCTTGATCAGTTTATACTGAGCGTTATAGGCATTAACCGTTTTACTGATGAGTTTTTCTGTGCCTGTATGGATGTCATAGCCGTAGACCTCTTCTATAAGGGGAAGGCCGATGCCTGTTCCTTTTGTGCGAGGAATGATGCGTTTAATGATGCGCTGGGCAACGTTTGTAAGATCATTTTTATCTTCGCTTGTGCCGTTGTCAGAGATCTCTTCAATCAGAGCCTTATTGCGATCATAGGTATAAAAAGTGCGCATCGAGATGTTTTTATTATCTGTCACTATCTTTCTAGTTGGTAAATTAGTTTCAGCAAGATAAGAGTGTTTAGTTGATAATTCTCCGGTATCGCTTGTAAGTAAGTGGTTAAAGCGGTTGTTGGCATAGGTGTTTGTGGTCGTTTTGCACTCTAAATCGGGATCGGTGGGAAGGCCATCCGTTAAAGCAAAACTTTTCCACTCTTTACTGAAGGAACCATACACTTCTTCTTTTAGAACATTGCCGCGCTCATCATATTCAAAGCGCTTATAGTGAATGCAGTGACCTATGTGGTCATTAAAATGGGTATATTGTAATTTGCCATCATGGCTCCAGGAGAAAATGTTTTGTCTATAGGGTAAATAGATAGTATTTTTGCCCATGTGGTTGATGTCGGTCAGGCGATGGTGTTTATCGTAGATGTATCTCTTGCAGTTGCCGTTGCCATCGGTTACTAGTGTGTCTCCCTCGTAAAGGACTTTGTAGTCATTGCTATCTTGATGTGCATAATAATTAAAGGTGTAGATTGTGATAGGATCGGCATTGGTGCCAGCTGGTGCTTTGAGTGCTTTAACGCGTCCAAGTTGATAGCTATTTGAAAAACTATCCTCTTTCATGTTGTAATACTCTAATTGAACATAGCGTTTCTCTTTTTTACTTCTCTTAGTAAGCCGGGCGTACTTACCCACTTTCTCATACGAATAGAACTCATCAGGGGCGTTGGTAGGGCTAATCGCAGACAAATAATAAAAAGGCTTCAACTCGTTCCCAACATAACCCTTATATTCGACATAATTCAGGAATGTTTTATTGCCATCGTTAAACGAAATGCTTGAAACGTGCACCTTATCGCGTTTATTAAAACCAAGATATTCGCCTGTTTTCTCCAGTAGGACTAAGCTTTCATCTGCATTAGTAAAAGTTATTCCGCTATATTTGTAGTTTAGATTTTTGTCTTTTTTATAATTAATAATATAGCGATTTCCATTGGGGGAAATCGATTCCATAAGTGTATAGCGGTAGCGATCCCACACCTTGCCAGTCTTATGGAAGTGCTGAATGGTCCCATCTGCTTTTGTAAGTATGGGATCTTTATCCTTCCACCCCTTCATCTCAATTTTCAGATTACTCATATTAGTTGTTGCAGAAATTACCCCTCTGGAAGTGTTGGTCACCCCTCTTGTGAGGGAATAATCATGTGAGAGTTTTAAGCAAAGATTGACTTTTGCCTTTATGTACGGCTCAATTAAAAAAGTACTCGCCCCGCCATCTTCCACGTAAAAAGCATGGTAGTGTTTCTTATCATTAATCTCCTTTTTCTCTAACTCCAAAATCCCATAAAAACTCTGCGACCAGTAGGGGTGGTAGTCAAATAAATGATCGTGGCTATTAAAGCTCTTATAGAAAGTAATAGGCTGTGCGCCCGGCACATGGTGAATGGGCACCGTAAAAGAGTAAGAACCCGTAATGGTATTCACCCCCTCCACAATAGAAGAGCACTCCGCTTCGGAATTGGCTTGGGTGACTTCGCATTCAGCATGGCAAAAAGTCGTTAAAAGCAGCGCGATTAAGACAAAATATTTTTTCATTTTTGATCCACAAGTTAGTTCATATCACAATATGGGGGAATTAGAACACAACTAAATATTTAAGTGCAATTAAAAAATTAAAAAATAAATATGCTATAATGAAGAGATGGAAAACGAGAGGACCGTTGCACTATTTGGGCAAGCTGAAAAGGGGCTCTACTATACCCCTATTCTCTGCCATACCCTTCCTCAGCTAGTGAACAACATGGGGCAGGCTCCCTCAGGCAGCTTGGGTATTTTCTATGCTGTCCAATCCCTTCTTCGTCATTATTCTTTGCTTTATTTTCGTGTGGAAGAAGAAGGTTATAGCCGGCAAGACTATTTAGTAGGACTCAAAATTCTCTCTTCTCAAAAAGTTGTGCCTATAAGCGCTCTTTTTATGCCAGGTGTCTCTTCAAAAGAGGTCATTGAAACAGGGATAGAAACATGCCGCTTACATCATAGTTTGCTCATCATGTCCGAATATGATCTCTACGATTATCTAACTGCTTGAACTCTAACTAAACATCTCTTCAGCTCTATCTAACCAAGGGGTATCCCCAATGGTCGAAGAGGGTCCATGCCCAGGATAAAACTTGGTATTAGCTGGCAACTTGGCCAATTTAGCCAAAGATGTCCACATACGATCTGCTTGTGATGTAGGTAAGTCTAGGGTTCCAATGGAGCGCTTAAATAGAGTGTCCCCGCTTAATAAAATCCCTTCCGATTCACAGTAAAAACAGCAACCTCCGGGTGTGTGGCCTGGGGTATGGATCACAGAAAATTCTAAATCATCTAATGCTAGCTTTAAACCTTCATCCAGATAATGATCGGGCTCACAAGGCGGAATGCTCCCTTTAAAAGGCACCCCATCACTTCCGGGAGAAATCAAATTCATCCGATCTTCAAAATGCACCCAAACAGAAATTTGATAGAGTTCTTTTAACTCTTTGACTCCTGCAATGTGGTCCCAATGAGTATGAGTTAACCAAATCGCTTTGGGATGAAGACCCAAATTTTCCACTTTTTTTATAACCAGTTCTTTACTTCCAACACCCGGATCAATAATGACACAATTAAGAGAATCTACTGCTAAGATGTAGCAGTTAGTAAGAAAGGGACCTGTAGGAATGATATATATATTCATAATAAAAAGAGATGCACCGGAAAGGATTCGAACCTATGACCTCTTGGTTCGTAGCCAAGTGCTCTATCCAGCTGAGCTACCGGTGCATACACAAACATGATGCCCTCCCCTCTTTTTTAATGCAAGTAAAAAAGGGTGAAATTTAGTTTTCTAGCACTCATCCTTATTTTTTGCTAACCCCTTGACATAAAGGAGACTCCCCACTAAAATCACCAAGTACAACGCTTCAAACATGAAGGAGAATACACATGAAAACAATCAAACCTTTAAACGACCGCATTCTTGTCAAACGCAACAAGCGTCAAACCTCTAAAGGCGGCATTATCCTACCAGACTCTGCTCAAGAAAAACCAAAAGAAGGCGAAGTCATTGCAGTCGGCCCAGGCAAACGCAATGAAGAAGGCATCGTGACTCCGATGAGCATCAAAGTGGGAGACCGTGTTTTATTTACCTCCTATGCCGGCACTGAAGTCAAATCAGAAGAAGATCAAGAATTACTCATTCTACGTGAAGACGATGTACTTGGGATCTTTGCTTAATAATTATAAGGAGATTAACAATGCCAAAAATGCTCAAATTCGGACAGGATGTCCTTAAGGAACTTGCAAAAGGAATTAAACTTCTTGCTGATGCTGTAAAAGTCACATTAGGCCCTAAAGGACTTAACGTAGTCATTCAAAAAAGTTTTGGAGCCCCTCTTTCTACAAAAGATGGCGTCACTGTAGCTGAAGCGATTACTCTCCAGGATAAATTTCAAAATATGGGTGCTCAGCTTGTAAAACAAGTGGCCTCTAAAACATCTACTATGGCAGGAGATGGCACTACCACCGCTATCACTTTGGCCGAATCTATTTTCACAGAAGGCGTGAAGAGAGTTTCTGCCGGAAGCAATCCTATGCTTCTTAAAAAGGGAATTGAAACCGCAGTAACAGCTATTCTTGCAGAACTTGATCAACTAGCCATTCCTGTAAAATCTAGCGAAGAAATTAGACAAATCGCCACTATTTCAGCCAATAACGACCCGGAAATCGGTGCTATTATTGCAGATGCCATGAAAAAAGTGGGTCAGGATGGCATCGTCTCTATTTCAGAAGCCAAAGGCATTGAAACGACATTAGATGTCGTAGAGGGATTACAATTTGATAAAGGGTATCTATCTCCCTATTTTATTACAAATGGCGAACAGATGACGGCTGAATTTGAAAACGCCCTCATTCTTATTGTAAATAAAAAAATCTCTTCCGCCAATCAGATTATCCCCATTTTGGAAAAGCTCACTCAGAAAGCAGCGCGTCCCCTCATTATCATTGCCGAAGATATCGATGGAGAGGCTTTGACCACTCTTGTTGTGAATAAACTACAAGCCGCATTGCCCGTTTGTGCCATTAAAGCTCCCGGTTTCGGAGACCAACGCAAAGCTATTTTAGAAGACATTGCAACTCTTACAGGCGCCACTGTTGTCAATGAAGAATTGAACATGAAGCTTGAAGATGTAGGTCTGGAAGTATTGGGACAAGTCAAAGAAATTAAAGTTTCCAAGGAAGAGACGGTAATCATTGGGGGAGCAGGCAAGGAAGCCCTTGTGCAGCAACGCGTTAAAATGATTAAAAACGACATTGCTAAGTGCGAGTCCGACTACGAAAAAGAAAAATTGGGAAAACGACTAGCCAGTTTAGTTGGCGGCATCGCTGTTGTTCATGTAGGAGCTGCTACAGAAGCTGAAATGAAAGAGAAGAAAGCACGCGTAGAAGATGCTTTACATGCCACACGAGCAGCTGTTGCGGAAGGCATTGTACCTGGCGGCGGCGTGGCTTTGCTACGAGCTGTTAAAGCACTTGATAAACTTAAAGTAACTAACGACGAAGAGCTGATGGGAATAGAGATTATTCGCAAAGCTTGCAGAGCTCCTGCCATATCGATTGCCCAAAACTGCGGTGAACCTGGGGAATTTGTTGCTCAAAAAGTTTATGAAGGCAAAGGCGCTTTTGGCTACAACGGCTTAACAGGTCAATACACAGATCTAGTTAAAGAAGGGGTGGTAGATCCTGTTAAAGTCACAAAGAGTGCCCTGCTTAATGCATCTTCGATTGCAGCTCTATTGCTGACAACAGATGCCATGATCACCGAAAAACCCAAACCTAGATCAGCTATGCCGGCCATGGGCCATGGTGGTATGGGCGGCATGGGTGGAATGGGCACGGGCATGGACGACATGGGTTTCTAATTAGAAATCGTCATACGAAACAAAGAAAAAGCCCAAAGGCATTAGAGAAAATCTCTTAAGCTTTTGGGCTTTTTCTTGTCTAAAAGGAGCGGGTATAGAGGGAGAGAAGAGAGAGGGAGAGGAATTAACCGCAGAGCCGCAAAGGACGCAGAGGAAACGCAGAGAAAATTTTTAATTTTTACCTCCCAGTCCTACTGTCAATGAGGGTCTTTGTACAAGAATTTTTTTTTGATGTTCAAAGCATACAGGGCAACGCCCTGAAATATAAAAGCCTAGGGCATCGCCCTAGGTGATAATAAAAACAATATCACAGGCTGAAGGCCTGAGTTATGGTAAATGTCTCTCTTTACTATAACTCAGGCCTTCAGCCTGAAAAAAATCTTTTTTATAACCCACCTAGGGCGCTGCCCTAGGCTTTTATATCCCAGGGCGTTGCCCTGCTCACCTCGAGCATTCGCACTTAAAAAATTATCCTGAATAGAGGGAGATTAATCTAATTTTAAAAAATTTTCTCTGCGTTTCCTCTGCGCACTCCGCGGCTCTGCGGTTAATTCCTCCCCCCCCCCTCTCTTCTCTCCTCTCTTCCTCTTCTCTATCTTACAGGGCAGGCTCCGGTCGAACAATCCGATGTCAGCTCCACATCTTCAAACTCAATCCCTGAATAATTCACCTCAGAAAGCTTAGCAGTATACGCCTCATACTGTTCATTGGTTACTACTTCCTGCGGCAGATAAGCATAGCCCAGATCTTTAGCATTTTTTGTAGGATCATTTCTAAATAAGAAACTCACCCCCACATAAGAGTCCCAATTTTGCATGAGCCAATCAATAATCTGCGATACTTCTGAAGGATCGTAAGAAATTGTAACAGAAACGTTTTGTTCGCACCAGTTGTCCATTAACATTTTATAGCGATTCAGCTGTTCCACAGCTGTTTCCATATTCACATCCACCTCTTCTACCACACCATCTTTTCGTACAACGGATTTGCGTGTGAACTTCACATCTTCATATTTAACGGGAAACTTAATCAATAGAGATTCAGATTCATAAGGCTTTTCAATTACATCATAGCCAGCAAGGCGGTAACGGTCCACTAGAGGATCATATTTTGAATAGGTAATCCAATTAAAGATGCATTTGCCCATAGGACGGTGCATCCCTTCCATCACTTCCATAGGTCTACCTTTAGCATCGTATGTCCCCATAATTTTACTTGATGTGCCGCTAGGTTTAATGCAGGTGACATTTTTAGGAAGTGGAGAATTTAATTCATTAGCCATGCTATAAGCAGCACTTACAGTCACATTTTTCATGCGCGAAAGTTCATATTCTGTAAATTCAAACGCGCAAACCCCTGTAATGCCCACTCCGCAAAGGTGTAAAAACTGATTATTTAAGTGCCAGGCTTCCTGAAGAATCTCATCGCGCAAATTCACCATCGTCTGACGGTAATTCATGCGTCCCGTTAAATAAAGTGCCCGCTCCAGGCCCACTTTATCCCCTTTAAAGGCTAACAAATTCACTTCAGTAAGGTTACAAAAGCTCTTATTTCCCAATAAAATTTCAACACAGGGATTGCACCCTTTAAACCAAGGAGCCCTACGCTCTGCTTCTCTAGCATTAATAAATCCGGGCTCAGAACCGCCTGCATCCAAAATAATTTGAAAAATACGCTCCAGCTCCTCTCGAGTGGGAGTATGATAGAAAAGAAGGCTATTATTAGATTGCTGACGATGGGCATTATCATGCAGCCACCACTCTTTTTTAGCATAAGCAAACTCTTCCCATTCAGGCTGGCCATACTCAAAAAGCGCAATTTGAGCCGAACGACGGCTAGATAAAATAGTGCCTAACCAGTTCACAATGTCGGAAATATCCATTCTGGTTAAAAGCTGATCGGCACGATTAGATAAAATTTGAGCAATCGCCTTAAAAGCCTTAGCAATCTGCTCATCTCCGGATGAAATCCATCCATATCCCTTTAAACGATTACCGGCAGGGCGTATTTCTGAAAAATCCAAAATCAATGTTTTAGCCGGAAATTTTCCAGCAATTAACTTGCCCACAGCCTTTGCCCAAGCTACTGCTGAATCGCCTACTTTTATTGTCCAGGTGCGTGTTTCGGGATCATAAGTCTCCTCATTATTTTCCACTCCCCCTTTATCTGTACGCGGAGAACGAATGACAGTAATTTCTTTTAGGGGGCAGCGAAATCCATTCAATGTTCCCGTAATCGGCTTAAAACCCACCCCACAACCTTGAAGAAGCAGCCATAAAATATCCACCACATCGTATACAGTTTCAACATGGGTAAAAGAACAATTAAACATGCAGGATTCACGTTTACGACTTAAAGATGTTCCCCCCAACCAAAGAGTACGCCCCGCAGGAGTAATGGCTCGATTTAAAAGTAAAACACGCAATTCTTCCAATTCATGCTCTTCACGTTCATTGAGTAAACGACCAGATAAAGCTCTCTCCCACAACCAGCGCTGATGGTTAATCACACGCTCCACCACCTGCTCCCAACTCTCTAATAAAGTAGAACCCTCTTTTAAAGGACGATGATAAGTGCGCAAAGCCGTAGCCATTGCTCGAGGGGTTGGGATCCGCGGGGTGGGTTTTTTCATTTTTTTACTCCATATTAATTTTTTTTGAAACCTTTCTCACACAACATCTTGTGTCTCGGTAGATATGCAACCACAACAAGTTGTGGTTTAGTCTATTTTTATATCTCTTTGGAAGAATCAAAGTCAAGCAGGAAATCCTATTTCTTATCAGATTATAAAGCTATTTGTATTTTAAATTAATTTAGTAATATAATTATAAATAAACAAACTAAGTTATTTTAATTAAATATAATTACAAATTATGGATATTAAATTCACAAAAACAATAGAAAACTGGATTTCGGCTGCAAAAACTGGGGATACCCAAAATGCGCAGGAACTATTTCAGTCCACAGAAAGCACAATTCAAGACATTCATTTATTAAAAGAAAAACAGAGCCTCACAAAAGAAGACGAAATAATGATTGAAAAACTCAATCTTATCGCTTCTAACCTAATGAATACTCTTGAGGACATTCAAACAAAAGAAGATTTGCCTAATCTTATCAAGAATTTAAATGGGGAGTCTAAAGAAAAACCCGCCACAGAGATATTTTCCAGATTCCTGAATAGCTTTCCAGTGAAAGATCCCGTCAAAGATAAGAATCTGGCGTCATGCCAACAAAAACTAATGGAAATTTCACAAGAATCGAAATGGGAAATTAAAGAAAACAAGCTCATTTTAAATGCAAAAGAGGCTAAAAAACTAAATCCTCATGCATTTTGGTCAGTTATTAAGGAAAAACTTTCAGAAAAAAATTGGGAAAAATTAGAAATAGAGGGGATAGGAGAGATGACGCGAGAACGCCTGGAAGATTGCATAAAATATCGGGTTTCGCTTCCGATTGAAAAGCTTTTTGTTTGGCAAAAAAAAGATGGATACAATTGGGCTTTGGCTTAAAGAAGGGTTTACTCAATCTCAGATGGCTGCAATTACCGGTTCTTTAGAGCACTACTCTCTCAAAGAAGAAAAGGGAAAAGATCCCACATCTCCCATAGAATTTGCCGTTATTCTTGGGCATGTCCATGTGGTAGAAACACTTCTTAAAGAAGGGGACAAGATAGATTTTTTAACCCCTGAAGGGGTGAGAGAATTCGTCTCTCAAGACAAAGAAATGTTATGTCTCATCGCCAAACAGGATTTTGATCTAAATAAAATCGATAAAAAAGGAGAAACACTGCTCACCCAAGCTATTTTAGATGGCAATCAAGAGTTTGTAAAAATACTCCTGAAAGCAGGATGCAGTCCTATAGCCCTCAATAAATTAGGAATTTCACCACTTACATTAGCTTCAGTTAATAATCAATTTGAAATTGCAAAAATACTTATAGAGGGCGGGGGAACTAAATTCGCAGTCTTAAGTAAAAACCATCCTACACCTCTGGATTCCCTCTATTATTTAAAATTCAGCCGTCCTCATGATTTTAAACTCATCGCTGAAATCCTTGCTCAAAAAGAGCCCACCTTACTTAAACAGCTTAAAGAACAATATTTAATCAAAATTATATCCCATTCTACAGAACAAAAAGGAACTCTCCAATTAAAGCCTATAAAAGACCAGCAAGGCAGCACCTTATCTATCGATAAGGAGGGTGGCATCTCGTTTTTATGGCTCCATAAAATGGCAAAAGCTACAAAATTAATGGAAAACCAAGAGTTTAATTTGCTTACACAGACTCTGAATTTTAGCTCTAATATTAAATCACAAACAACAACCGACACTCTTTCCCGCATTCAAGAGGGCCTTCCTGTTATTCTGAATACGGGCTATCAAGGCCATACGGTTTCTGTTTTGATGTGGGGGGACTATTTTGTTCTTTGCGATCGAGGAGAGTCTAGCAGGGCCCCTGTTGAAGTTTACAAATATGACAAAGAAAAATTAGATGAAAAAACTATTGAATCTATTCAAAACACAATTAAGGGTAATGCTCAAAATTATAAAAACCTACTCTTCAAAACCCTTCCTAAATCATTAAATTTTAGCCAAACAACAACAGAAAAAGCCATTCAGAAAGGATGCTCTCTTCGTGATCAAAAAGTGGGTAACTGTTCTTGGGCCAGCCCGGAAACAGCTGCTTGGGCACTACGTAGCCTTCAAAATATCTTTGGGGAAGAGAATGGAAAACTTAAAAACACGTCTCCATCAACAACAGAAATTGTAAAAACTCTTGCAAATGGAAAAAAAGAATTTCTCTCCTGGCTCGTCTTTAATCAGCTCTATCATATCGAGCATTACATCAACAGAACTTCAGATAATATTCATCCTCATAAAGAGAGAAACCTCTACCCATTAGACAAAAAAAGCATTGATCTTGCATTTAGCAATAGCAATACTATCAAAGATCAAGAAATAGATCCCATCGTAGCAAAAAAAAGAGAAGAATTATTTAAACATTACAACGACACATTTTTAAAACCATTAGGATTCTTTAAATCTCTATTTATTAAGACATTTTAAGAGTTATTCATACCACCAAAAATTTTCATCGTTATAAACTTTTTTATTCAAAATAGAGGCACATTCTATGACAGCCACTCTCACGCTACCCCATTGCCAATCATCTCCGCATAGCACCCCATTTTCACTTAAATGCGGATACCAGTGCAAAATATCTTTACGCACGCTGACAGTATCATGCGCTGCATCCAGATAGATGAGATCTGCTTCTAAATTAAGTGCTCTGGCCGCTTCAAGAGAGTCCATACGAATAGGAATAATTTTGTGCGTTAATCCAGCATGTTTCACATTAGATAAAAATAACTGGTATAGGTAAGGCAATTTAGGATCTTGCATGTGAACAGCTTCCTCAGGAGAACCTTTCCAGGTATCAATGGCGTATACAAGAGATCCTTCATCTACGTGCGTTGCAAGAAAACGAGTCGAACATCCTAGCCAGGAGCCAATTTCAATCACTATTTTTGGATGATGGCACTTCAAAATAGACTGTAGCTGCCTGGCATTGCCAAACCAGCCATGATCATCAAAAGGAAGATCGTTAATAGAGGCATACGGTTCTGGAATAGTAGCAGCGCAGCAATAACTGCAAATATGCATAAGAAGGCCAGTAAAAAAACGCACGGGTCACCCTTTTTCAAATAAATTTATTTAAAAATAACACTTTGCCTATTTCTTTCAAAAAAATTATTTACTTGAGCAAAAACAGGATAGGCAGGCATACGCATCAGGCTAACTCTTGCAGTCCTTCAGACTGCG